>NZ_JBTUOC010000092.1:0-9062 GCF_058345725.1 Simiduia sp.
GCGGCTGGCCGCCTACGAGCAAACTCTGGCGCAGCTGCACCGGCAACAGCTGCTCTACCCCTGCAGCTGCAACCGCCAGCGACTGACATCGCTCGGACGGGTCTACGATGGCCACTGCCGGCAGCACCCGCCGGCGGCTCACGAATCCACGGCCCTGCGACTGCATCTGCCGGAGCCCGAGCTGGCCGTCACCTTTAACGATGGCATTCAGGGCCCGCAGTGTCAGGTGCCCGCCCGGGATTTTGGCGATACCATTCTCAAGCGCAAAGACGGCCTGCACGCCTACCAATTGGCGGTGGTGGTGGACGACATTCACCAGCGCATCAGCCATGTGGTGCGCGGCGCCGACCTGCTCGAAGTAAGCGCTCGCCAACAGGCGCTTTTTGCACTTCTGGGCACACCGGCCCCTCAGTGGGCCCACATTCCGGTTATTAACAACCTGCAAGGCCAGAAACTGAGCAAACAAAACCACGCGCCGGCGCTCGACCTCGACACCCCGAGCAGTAATCTCTACCACGCCCTAAGAATACTGGGCCAAGAGCCACCGACGGCCCTGGCCAACGCGCCGGTGGCGGAATTGCTGGCCTGGGGTTGCGCGCACTGGGCCATCGATCGGGTGCCGCGCCAGCCCAGCTGTACAGACCCGCTGTTTAGTCGCTGACCAACAAAAGCCCGCCGGCCCGTTGCCAAGCTGTTAAGCGACACTTACCATGGGCCGCTTGCGCGCAAAGACCCTTATTCATGCCCAATCAACGCCTCATTATTTTACTTTTGCTGGTGGCCTACATCTTCTCGCCCACGCTGTTTGGCTGGGTGATCAATCCGGATGGCTCCTGGTACCGCCCCTTTATTTTATGGGTATTAGTGATAGTGATTGCTTACTTTATCCAAGCCGCCGGCAAGTCGAAGCGCAATGACCTTTAGCCTGACAGAAATATCGCTGCTGTGTGTGGGCTACTTGCTGCTGATTTTTGGCATTGCCTGGATCACAGAAAACGGCTGGATACCCGATAAGGTCATCCGCCACCCCCTCACCTATATTTTGTCGCTGGGTATATTTGCCAGCGCCTGGTCGTTTTACGGCGTAGTGGACCTCGCCTTTCAATACGGCTACGGCGCGCTGGCCTATTACCTGGGCACTGGGGCCCTGTTCCTGTTCGCGCCGGTCGCCATTCGCCCGCTGGCGGATCTGGCGCGCCGCTACCAGATTCACTCCCTGGCCGACTTACTGGTGTTTCGCTACCACAGCAACCTGCTGGGCGCGCTCACCACCCTGTGCATGTTACTGGGCGTGTTACCGCTACTGGCCCTACAGATTCAGGCGGTATCCGACACCCTGCGCATTATCACCGTCGACAGTCTGCCGTCGCTGGGACTGGCGGAGTCGGGTATTACCCTCAAGCAGGTGCTGGCCTTTATGTACTGCGCGCTGCTGGCCACCTTCACCAGTATGTTTGGCTCCAACCGCGAACAGCACCGCGGCATGATCACCGCCATGGCATTCGAGTCGCTGCTAAAGGTGTGTGCCATCTGCGCGGTTGGGCTGTTTGCCGTGTTCAATGTGTTCGACGGTATCGCAGGCTTGGATCAGTGGCTGCTAGACCACCCGGAAAACATCGCCCTGCTGCACAACCCCATGAAAGACTCCGCCAGCTCCACCTTAATGCTGGTGTTTTTTGCCACCGCCGTGGCCATGCCCCACATTTTTCACATGAGTGTGGTGGAAAACCCCATGCAGCACACCACCCAGACGGTGAGTTGGGCCTTCCCTCTGTTCTTGCTGCTGATGGCGCTGCCGGTGTTCCCGATTTTGTGGGCCGGCTTTGAGCTGGGCGTGCCACTGCCGGCCCAGTACTTTACCCTGGGCGTACCCATTTTTGGCGAAGCCCCGGCGCTGACCCTGGTGGCCTTCGTGGGCGGGCTCTCTGCCGCCACCGGCGCCATGGTGGTCATTGCGTTGGCCATGGCCACCATGCTGCTAAACCACTGGCTGCTGCCGCTGCTGCAGATGAGCTACCAGACCGACATCTACGCCCGCCTTATGTGGTTGCGCCGAGTGCTCATCGGCATCGTGTTCCTGCTGGGGTTTGCGCTCTACCTGTGGCTGGACAACAACTTCTCCCTCGCGCAGCTCGCGCTGATGGCGTTTATCGCCACCCTGCAATTTTTACCCGCCATTTCCGCGGTCGCCTACTGGCCGCGCGGCAATCGACTGGGCGCCGCCTGCGGCCTGGCCACCGGCGCCGGTATCTGGGCGGTGGGCCTGTTCTTCCCGTCGCTGATGGATATTTCGGTATACCAGCTGCCGCTGCTAGCCACCGATCTGCCCGTGGGCATTAACTACTGGAGCGAAATCACGCTTATTTCGCTGGGCGCCAACACCCTGGTCTTTGTGCTCCTGTCACTGCTCACCAGTCAGGGCGAGGACGAGCGTTTCAGCGCGGACATCTGTGCCGACGACGAGCTGTCGCAGCCGCTGCGACTGTCGCTGGAATTGCGCTCGGCGCGGGAATTCCG
Source organism: Simiduia sp. (assembly GCF_058345725.1). Lineage (NCBI taxonomy): Bacteria > Pseudomonadati > Pseudomonadota > Gammaproteobacteria > Cellvibrionales > Cellvibrionaceae > Simiduia > Simiduia sp. Next base: position 2,518 of record NZ_JBTUOC010000092.1, read on the forward strand.
CGAGCGCTTGGGCGATGTACTCGGGCCCCAATCCGCCCGCGACGAAGTGACCCGGGCACTAAACCAGTTATCGCTCACCATCGACGAACGCCGCCCCTACGCCCTGCGTCGCCTGCGCGACCAAATTGAGGCAAACCTGTCGGGCCTGATGGGTATCGGTATTGCCAACGATATTCTGGACCGCTGCATTCCCTACGCGGTGTCCGAACAGCGCCATACGGCGGACATCAATCTGATGGAAAACCGCCTGGGGCAATTGCAATCGCACCTCACGGGTATGGCCGCCGAACTGAACAAGCTGCGCCTCTACCATCGCCAGACCTTGCAACTATTGCCCATGGCCGCCTGTTCGCTGGGCCAGGATGGCGAAATCATGATGTGGAACGACGCGATGGAGCGCCTGACCGGCATTGATTCGTTGCACATCACCGGTTCAAGCCTGGAAGATCTGGCCGAGCCCTGGGGTAATCTGATGCGCAGCTTTGCCCACAGCGAAGACAACCACCGCTACAAGCAAAGCGTGGAAATCAACCACCGCACCCACTGGATCAGCCTGCACAAAGCGCTGCTCGAGCAAACCGAGGCAGAAGATGGCCTGTTTGACGGCCAGGTCATCCTGTTGGAAGACGTGACCGAAACTCAGCTGTTGGAGCAGGAATTGGTGCACAGCGAACGGCTGGCCTCGGTGGGCCGGCTGGCGGCCGGCGTGGCCCACGAAATTGGCAATCCCATCACCGGCATTGCCTGCCTTGCGCAGAATTTGCACTACGACTCGCAAGAGCCAGAGGTGCACGCCACCGCCGATCAGATTTTAAGCCAGACCGACCGGGTGTCGCGCATCGTGCACTCGCTGGTGAGCTTCTCGCACTCAGGTGGCGGCGAAGAGCGGCTGGTGGAACCCATGAACATTCACACCTGCGCGCAGGAGGCCATTCACTTGATCTCCCTGCAAAAGGACAAGCAGCAGGTGACCTTTACCAACCATATCGACCCAGACATTAATTTGCTGGGCGACAGCCAGCGGATGATACAAGTGTTCGTCAACCTGCTGTCGAACGCCCGCGACGCCAGCCCCGAGGGCGCCGAAGTGTGCCTGTGGAGCGATGAAGACGGCGGCCACGCGGTGGTCAGCGTGGAAGATGAAGGCTCTGGTATTCCGCCCGAACTGATGGACCGCATCATGGAACCCTTCTTTACCACCAAGGAGCCAGGCCAGGGCACGGGGCTGGGCCTGGCCATGGTCTACTCCATTGTGGAAGACCACAAAGGCAGCCTGACGGTCACCAGCCCAGTGGATACAGAGACAGGCCGGGGAACCCGCTTTGATATACGCCTTCCCCTTGCATAACAACGCAGGGTTGGTAACACTAGCCCGTTAACGTGTAGCGAAAAGAAACAGCATGAGCCATATCCTGATCGTTGAAGACGAACCCATCATCCGCATGGCGTTGCGCAAATTGCTCGAGCGCAACAAATACGTGGTGAGCGAGGCCGGTTCGGTCAAGGAAGCCACCAGCAAGCACAACCTCACCAGCTTTGATCTCATTATCAGCGACCTGCGCCTGCCGGGCGCACCGGGCACCGACCTGATTACCCTCTCGGGCGAAGTTCCCGTGCTGATCATGACCAGCTACGCCAGTCTGCGCTCGGCGGTGGACTCCATGCGCATGGGCGCAGTGGACTACATCGCCAAGCCCTTCGACCACGATGAAATGCTGGCCGCTGTTAAGCGGGTCATCGGCAAAGCCAATCGCGCGGCCCGCCAGGCACCGGCCGAGAACCAGGCTGGCGTGGCCAGCATGATCGGCAGCTCCAATGTGATGAAAGCCCTGTACGCCAAGATCCACAAGGTGTCACCCACCGGCGCCACCGTGCTGGTGCACGGCGAAACGGGCACCGGTAAAGAGTTAGTGGCCAAGGCCATTCACGCCGAGAGCCCCCGCGCCGACAAGCCCCTCATTTCTGTTAACTGCGCCGCCATCCCCGAAACCCTGATTGAATCCGAATTATTTGGCCACGAAAAAGGCGCCTTTACCGGCGCCGCCAGCCAGCGCGAAGGTTTGGTCGCGGCCGCCGACGGCGGCACCCTGTTCCTGGATGAAATCGGCGAACTGCCACTGGAGGCCCAAGCCCGTCTACTGCGGGTACTGCAAGAGGGCGAAGTGCGCCCCATTGGCTCGGTGGAATCGCGCAAAGTGGACGTGCGCCTGGTGGCGGCCACCCACCGAGATCTGCGCAAACTGGCCCAAGAGGGCAAGTTCCGCGAGGATTTGTACTACCGCATTAACGTAGTTCAGCTCACCCTGCCGCCACTGCGCGAGCGCGGGCGCGATATTCTGCTGCTGGCCGAACACATGCTGACGCGTTTTTGCGCCCAATTCGGCAAGCCACCGCTGTCGCTATCGCCCGAGGCCATTCAGGCCATTACCACCTATATATGGCCCGGCAATGTGCGCGAGATGGAAAACGCCATTCAGCGCGCCATCATCCTGTGCAACGATGAAAAAGAAATTGGCCACCAGCTGCTGGAAATAGATTTAGACCTGGTGGAGGTGGAGCTGGACGACGACGATGAACCCGACGACCTGCAGCCGCGCAAGCTGCTGGGAAAATCCAAAGAAGACCCCGCCGAAGACTTGTCCCTGGAAGATTACTTCCAGCGTTTTGTACTCGAGCACCAAGACACCATGAGCGAGACCGAGCTGGCCAAGAAGCTGGGCGTCAGCCGCAAGTGCCTGTGGGAGCGCCGCCAGCGCCTGGGTATCCCCCGCAAAAAAGCCACCGCCCGCTAATCGTCCCAAAGGCCACTCAGTGGCCTTTTTTATGCCTGCACCTAGGGTGTATACGACTCGCCTCCGGGCAGCACCAGCACCTAACGCAACAACCGCACGCCCCTGCCCAATGGCGTCTAAATCTTCCGGTAGCCCATGATCAAAATTTGTGCAAACCCGCTGATCCGCTCAAGTGTTACCTTGTCATAGAAATGTAACGTGTAACGAGCGTAACGGTAACGAATTAACGGTTATCGCCATCCCGCCTTTTTATTCCAAGACAGATAACTCTTTGTTTTTATTATATTTTTCAAAGTTGGCACGCTAAATGTATTAGACAGAGCCAGAATAAGAACAATAGATAATAAAAACAAAACGTAACCCAATAATAAAAACAACAAATAATAAGAAAAGCGAAATACTCTAATAACAACAACAAATAATAAAAAAGATAGAAATAACTAATAAGAACAACAAATAATAATAAGATAGCGATTTAACTGACTACAAAACTAGGAGAGGGTTTGCCAGTAAGCAAATTGCCGAACCGGGCAGGGAAGCACCACCTAATAAGCATAACTAATGTGGACGTAACACAGAATTTGACGGGAAAGCCAAGGCTTTCCCGTTTTGCTTTCTGGCGTCTTAGTGCCTAAATCCAGCTATTTCCCCCGCAGATCCCACAGAATGTAAGCGAAATGCCGCGACCATGGTAAACTCGCGCCTTCTTTTAATATGGCCCTTTGATCTTGCACCTATGCTGAAGCGACTGTTCTCCCTGCTAACTTCCTCGTCGGGCCGTCCGCGCGCCCAAGAAAAACGGATAGTACCCCGCGACCAGCACAGCATTTCCCGCGCGAATATCAGCCGGGGGGCGCTGTCTGCCATGAAGCGACTGCACGATGAAGGCTACGAAGCCTATTTGGTTGGGGGCGGCGTGCGCGACCTGCTGCTGGGCGGCCACCCCAAAGACTTCGACCTGGCCACCAATGCGACACCTGAGCAGGTGCGCAGCCTGTTTCGCGGCGCCCGTATCATTGGCCGGCGGTTTAAAATTGTGCATGTGCGCATGGGCCGAGAGTTACTGGAGGTAACCACCTTCCGCGACAACCACACCGAATCTGAAAGCGAACGCGACTCCCACCAAGCGGACTCGGGTATGCTGCTGCGCGATAACGTGTTTGGCACCCTGGAAACCGACGCCGCGCGCCGCGATTTCACCATCAATGCCCTCTATTACACCTCGGCGGATTTCACCATCCACGATTACGAGGGCGGCATGGAGGATTTGGACCAGCGCCAAATCCGTATGATTGGCGACCCGGCTACGCGCTATAAAGAGGACCCGGTGCGCATGCTGCGCGCGATCCGCTTCGCCGCCAAACTGGGTTTTACCATCGAAAAGCACACAGCAGCCCCCATCGCTGCCAACGCCGAGCTGCTAAGCCAAGTATCTTCTTCGCGCCTGTTTGACGAGTGCCTGAAGTTGTTTATGGCCGGCTCTGCCACCGCCACCTTTTCGCTGCTGCGCGATTACCAGCTACTGCCGCACCTGTTTGCGCAAACCGATGCCGTCTTGCAATCGGGCGACCCCATCGCTGAAAAGCTGATCGAGCACGCCCTGGTAAATACCGACAAACGCATACGCAACGAACAGCGCGTGACCCCGGCCTTTATTTTCGCGGCTTTACTGTGGCCCGCCGTCGCCCGCGCCCAAGCGCAGTTGATGGCAGACAATAACCTCACGGCACCCGTGGCACTCAATCAGGCAGCCAGCGCCGTTGTGGGGCAGCAGCTGGCTGCCATCGCCATCCCCAAACGCTTTTTAATTCCCATGCGCGAAATTTGGGACCTGCAATTGCGCCTGCCCAACCGCAGTGGCAAGCGCGCCTTTGCCGTGGCCAGCCACCCGCGTTTTCGCGCGGCCTACGACTTCCTATTGCTGCGCGAGAGCGCCGGTGAAAAATTTGACGGCCTGGGCCAGTGGTGGACTGAGTTCCAAGCCACAACCGACGATGGTCGCGAGCAGATGGTGCAAAAACTCGGCGGCCCGCGCCAGCGCAACCGGCGCCGCAGCCCCCGTAAAAAACCCGCCAAGCCCCAGGAGTAAGCGCCGTGGGCACCCTTTGTGCCATTGGCCTGGGCAGCAACCTGGACAACCCAGGCGCCCAGCTCGCGCGCGCCTTCAAAGCGCTGGCCGCACTGCCAGAGACCAGGCTCCTGGCCGCCTCGCCGGTGTACCAAAGCGTGGCGGTGGGGCCCGAACAACCTGACTATTTAAACGCTTGCGCGCTGCTGCGCACCCAACTGGCGCCGCTGCCCTTACTGGATGCGCTGCAGGCCATCGAGCACGCCCATCGGCGCACGCGCACGGTGCGCTGGGGGCCCCGCACGCTCGATTTAGATCTGTTGCTCTATGGACAGCAGGCCATCGACCTGCCGCGCCTGACCGTGCCGCACCCCTACCTGTGTGAGCGAAATTTTGTGCTCTATCCGCTGCACGACATCTGGCCAGAGGCTTGCTTGCCGGACGGCCGGACACTTGCATCCCTTTTAACACACTGTACGATGAAGGGCCTGTCGCGCTTGCCTGAAGGCTAGCCAAGCGCGCCTGTAACGAGGATACCGCAGTGACCGAATTTTTTGACCTGCAACTGGATTTAAGCCAATACACCCTGCCGCGATTCATTTCGGTGGAGGGCCCCATTGGTGTTGGGAAAACTACGCTGGCCAAACATTTGGCGCAAACCTTCAATTACGACACACTGCTGGAGCAAACGCGCGAAAACCCGTTTCTGGAACGCTTCTACCGCGACCCGAAACACAGTGCGCTGCCCACCCAATTATTTTTCCTGTTTCAACGGGCACAGCAATTGCGCGACCTCAAGCAGGACGACCTCTTTGAGCCGGTGCGGGTATCCGATTTTTTAATGGAAAAAGACCAGTTGTTTGCCCAGGTAACTCTGGATGACGACGAATTCCAGTTATACCAACAGGTTTACGACAAGTTGACCTTTGACAACCCAAAACCCGAGCTGGTGATTTATTTGCAAGCGCCAACCGAAGTGTTACTTCAGCGGGTGAAAAATCGCGGCAGTGCAGTCGAGCAGCTAATCAGTCACGACTACTTAAACCGGCTAAACGACGCCTATATGCGCTTTTTTCACTTTTACGACGACGCGCCCCTGCTCATTGTAAACGCCACCGATTTAGACCTAGTTTCCAATGCCGACCACTACGCCCAACTGGTGGACTATTTGCTCAACATCAAATCTGGTCGGCACTACTACAACCCCACGCCCAAGCTGTAACGGGAGGCTCCCATGCCCTACGGAAAACCCACGCAAGAATCGGCGCTGTCGAAACTGATTAGTGTCAACACCCTTCGCAAGATGAAAGCCGAGGGCGAAAAATTTGTCACTGTCGCGCTCTACGATGCCCCCATGGCGGCCATGGCCCAGCGCTGCGGCGTGCAGGTATTGCTGGTGGGCGACTCGCTCGGCATGACGGTACTGGGTTACGACTCCACCATTCCGGTAACCATGGAGCAAATGATTTATCACGTTGAAGCCGTGCGCCGCGGCAACAGCAAATCGCTGATTATGGGCGACATGCCCTTTATGAGCTACGCCACCACCGAGCTTGCCTTCACCAACGCCACGCGCATCATGCAAGCGGGCGCACACATGGTAAAACTCGAAGGTGGCGAATGGGTGGCCGACACCGTCCATAAGCTAACCGAGCGCGGCATTCCCGTGTGCGGCCACCTGGGAC
>NZ_JBTUOC010000093.1:0-6256 GCF_058345725.1 Simiduia sp.
CTGTCTCCTGGTTGTACTACTCGGACCGGCTGGCTGAGTTGCCTTTGGGTGTGTTTGGGGTTGCCATTGCCACGGTGATTCTGCCCAGTTTATCGCGCCAGCACGTGGGCGCTGACCCAGAGAAGTTCAACCGTACCTTGAACTGGTCGCTGCGCATGGTGCTGTTGATAGCCTTGCCCTCAACGGTGGCGCTGTGGTTGCTGGCCGGGCCGATACTGACCACGCTGTTTATGTACGGAAAGACTACGGCGGTAGATATCGCCATGTCGACTTTGAGTTTGCAGGCTTACGCAGCGGGCTTGACGGCGTTCATGTTGATTAAAGTGTTGGCGCCGGGCTACTACGCCCGCCAGGACATGAAGACCCCTGTACGCATTGGGGTGATCGCGATGGTGGCAAACATGGGCTTGAATATCGCGTTTGTCGTGCCACTGCACCACTATGATCAGATTGGCCATGTGGGCTTGGCGTTGGCCACATCTGCGTCGGCGCTATTAAACGCCTGGCTTTTGTTTAGAGGGCTCAGGCGCAAGCAAGTGCTTACACCGGATGCCGAGTGGCGCCCACAGCTGGTGCGCCTGGCGTTGGCAAATGGCGCCCTGTTGGCGGTGCTGATTGGCGGGCTTCACTGGGCGCCAGACTGGGCGCTTGTTAGTTGGTGGCAGCGCGTATTGGCGCTGGCGGGCTTGTGCAGTACTGGCCTGATCGTTTACCTGGGGGTGCTGGCCTTGCTGGGCTTGCGCCTAAAACATTTACGTAATCATTAAGGAGTCGTCATGGCGAACAACGATGAGGCTTTCTGGGCGCTGGTGGAATCTTTTATCGAGCAGGCCAATCAGGCGGGCGATGCGCTGCCGCTGACTCAGGTGGGGGGCGCGTTGCTGTGCGCGGCGAGCCGTTTTAACGCCTACGCCTTGGCGGCAAGCTCCTTAGATCGAGCGTCTTTCAAAGAGGATTGTGAGCAGTCACTTACCGACTATACCGCTCAGTTTAAGCAGTTACTGTTTGAGGATTTACAGGATTACGCCGAGCACTACAAGGTGCTGATCGGCAACACCGACGAGTCTGGCGATGCTTGAACTGACCGACCTAGTACTGGTATTCGGTCTCTGCTGGTTTGGCTGGTATACCTTGCAGGTGGCGCGCATCAAAGAGGTGACGGTGCAGGCGGTTCAGCGGCGTTGCGAGGCGGACGGCGTGCAGCTGCTCGACAGCACCGTTGTGCTGCACCGCTTGACGCTGGGGCGCGACGGCCGAGGGTGGCTGCGCGTGCGCCGCATTTATAGCTTCGAATTTACTGCCACCGGTGAAGACCGCAATGGCGGCCTTGTGGCCGTGCTGGGTAACCGGTTAGAGGCCATCGAGCTGTCGCCCCACCGAATTCACTAAATTGGCTCGATCGGCCTGTCCACAGGCGCCGGTGGCTCTGGTACACTGTTGGCCCTTTGAGTGGTGAGTTTGTAATGTCTGATTCAGAAAAGTTCGACAGTGTTGAAAAGCGGGTGAGTTATGGTATCGGCCGTCAAATGGGGGAGCAGTTAATGTCAAATCCTTTCGATGGCCTGTCTGCGGATGCGGTGGTTGAAGGGCTGGCTGATCTAATGGCCGGCAAGCACTCGCAGGTATCTGAAGAAAATCTGCACCAGGCATTTCAGGTGATCAGCGAGCGCATGCGCGCCAAGCAGGCCGAGCAGGCCAAGGCCGCTGCGGGCGAGGGCGAAGCCTTTCTGGCGGACAACGCTAAGCGCGAGGGTGTGGTCACGCTGGCCTCGGGGTTGCAATACGAAGTGATCACCGAGGGCAAGGGCGACAAGCCCACAGCCAGCTCGACCGTGCGCACCCATTACCACGGTACTTTGATTAACGGCGATGTGTTTGACAGCTCCTACGAGCGCGGTCAGCCGGCGGAATTTCCGGTTGGCGGTGTGATTGCCGGTTGGACTGAAGCGTTACAAATGATGCCGGTGGGCTCCAAGTGGCGCCTGTATGTGCCGCACCAACTAGCCTACGGCGAGCGTGGCGCCGGTGCTTCGATTGCGCCTTTCTCCGCCCTGGTTTTTGATGTTGAGTTGCTCGATATCGTGAGCTAACCCTCCGCCCTGGCGGCGGGTGCCCAGGCGATCTGGCCTGGGGTATACTGCCGCCTTGTTCAAGCTGGGCTTTCGCTGTGCATCAACAGGCTTTTATCCACGGACTTCACAATGTGCGCCCGCAGCACCAGGGCGCGGTGCTGACTATTGGGTCCTTTGATGGCGTGCACCTAGGCCACCAACAGATGTTGGGGCAGTTGGTGGCGAAAGCCCGGGCGCTACAGGCGCCGGCCGCGGCTATGACTTTTGAGCCGCAGCCGCACGAGTATTTCTCCGGCGTGCGGGCGCCCGCTCGGCTGATGACCTTGCGCGACAAGGTGCAGGCACTGTTTGTCGAGGCGATTAACCTGGTTGTCTGTTTGCCGTTTAACAAACAGCTACGGCATTTAACCGCTGAGCAGTTTGTGCAGCAGGTGCTGGTGGAAGGCCTGGCGATTAAGCACTTGGTGGTGGGCGATGATTTCCGCTTTGGCTGTGATCGCGCAGGCGATTTTGCGTTTTTGCAAGCGGCGGGGCAGGCGGCGGGTTTTACCGTTAGCAATACCCACACCTTTTGCCGGCACAATGCACGGGTGAGTAGCACCCGGATTCGCGAGCTGCTCGAACAATCGGACTTTGACACTGCACAACAGCTACTTGGGCGCCCCTACTGTATGAGCGGTCGTGTGGTGCGCGGCAAGCAGCTGGGCCGCACAATTGGCGCGCCCACGGCGAATGTGCATTTACATCGCTACCGCTCGCCGTTATCAGGCGTGTTTGCCGTTGTCGCCGAAGTGGACGGCGAGCTGCTGCCGGGCGTGGCCAATGTGGGTGTGAGGCCAACGGTGGAGGACGGCGCCAAGCCAATACTCGAGGTGCATTTGTTTGATTTTAATCGCGATATTTACGGTAAGCGATTGCAGGTGACGTTTTGTAAAAAGCTGCGCGAAGAACAAAAGTTTGACTCTGTGGCAATGCTGCAGCAGCAGATACAAGCCGATATTTGCGCGGGAAAGACCTATTTCAATTCTATTTAATATTTAACTGTTTTGGCCTGAATATGACCGACTATAAGTCCACATTGAATTTGCCAGCCACGCCCTTTGCTATGAAGGCAAACTTGGCGAACCGCGAGCCGCAGACGCTGAAAAAATGGCAGGATGGTAAGTTGTACGAAACCATTCGCAAGGCGCGGGCCGGTGCGGAAAAATTTATCTTGCACGATGGCCCACCCTACGCCAATGGCGACATTCATATCGGCCACTCAGTTAATAAAATTTTAAAAGACATTATTGTTAAATCCAAAACCCTGAGTGGTTTTGATGCACCCTATATTCCCGGATGGGATTGTCACGGCTTGCCCATCGAACACAATGTGGAAAAGAAAGTGGGTAAAGCGGGCGCTAAGGTCGACGTCAAAACATTCAGAAAGAAGTGTCGCGAATACGCGGCCAAGCAGGTGGAAGGGCAAAAGGCCGACTTTATCCGTTTGGGAGTGCTGGGTGATTGGGACAACCCCTACCTCACGATGGATTATAAATTTGAAGCCGACATCATTCGAGCCCTGGGACGCATAGCGGAGAACGGCCATTTGGTGCGCGGCTTTAAGCCTGTGTACTGGAGTGTGGTGGGCGGCTCGGCGTTGGCTGAGGCCGAAGTCGAGTACCAAGATAAAACGTCAAACTCTATCTATGTTCGCTACCCCGTGGCCGATGTTGCCGATTTAACGGTGCGTCTGGACGGCTTGCCCGGTAGCGGGAATGTGTCGGTTGTTATCTGGACGACCACGCCCTGGACTCTGCCGGCAAGTCAGGCTGTCAGTGTGAACGCAACATTGGATTATGTCCTGGTTCAGGCCGGAGGTGAGCGCGTGTTGGTGGCCGAGGCGCTGTACGAGTCGGTGCTTAAGCAAAATGATTGCGAGGCAAATGGCGTACTGATCCGCGTACCGGGTGAAAAACTGGCGGGCCTGCAATTGCAGCACCCATTTTACGATAAGCGCTTGCCCGTCATTTTGGGTGATCACGTGACCGTCGATGCGGGCACTGGCTGTGTGCACACGGCGCCCGATCACGGTATGGAAGACTTTGTGGTGGGCAAAGCCAATAATATTGGCACCCTTAATTACATTGATGACAATGGTAATTATCGGCCGCAGGTGGAGTATTTCGGCGGCGACCATGTGTACAAAGTCGACGACAAGGTGATTGAGCTGCTGCGCGAGCGCGGCGCGCTTTGGTCGCACAGTAAAATCACCCACTCCTATCCTCACTGCTGGCGCACAAAAACACCGTTAATTTTTCGGGCGACGCCACAGTGGTTTGTGAGTATGCAACAAAAAGGCCTGCTCGACAGCGTGCGAGGCGCCGTCGAAAAGGTGCAGTGGGTACCGGATTGGGGGCGCGCGCGCATTGATTCAATGTTGGATTCTTCGCCGGATTGGTGCATCTCCCGCCAGCGGACATGGGGCGTACCCATTGCGTTATTTGTGCACAAAGATACCCAAGAATTGCATCCAAATACTCAGGCGCTGATCGAGCAGGTTGCGCTACGCGTAGAGCAAGAGGGTATAGATGCTTGGTTCGATCTGGATGCAAAAGAATTACTGGGTGACGATGCCGAGCATTACACCAAAGTAGTGGATACCCTGGATGTCTGGTTTGATTCTGGCGTGACCCATCACGCGGTATTACACCGCAGACCAGAGCTCCAGTATCCGGCCGATTTATACCTTGAGGGCTCGGATCAGCACCGAGGTTGGTTTCAGTCATCGCTAAAAACAGCCATGGCCATTAACAATGCTGCGCCCTACAAGGCGGTATTAACCCACGGCTTTACGGTGGACGAAAATGGTCGAAAGATGTCGAAATCCATCGGTAATGTCATCCCTCCGCAAAAAGTAATGAATGACTTGGGCGCCGATGTCCTGCGCCTCTGGGTGGCCGCTACCGATTTCAGTGCGGAAATGAGTGTCAGCGATGAGATTTTGCGACGCACAGCCGATTCCTATCGCCGGATTCGCAACACGGCGCGTTTTATGCTGTCGAACCTGTCCGGGTTTGACCCAGCGCAGCATCAGGTGGCCATGGATGATTTGTTGGCGCTGGATCGCTGGGCGGTTGATCGCGCTGCAGAGTTGCAGGCCGACATCGTGCGCGCCTACGACAATTACCAGTTCCACCAAATTTACCAGAAGCTTCACAATTTCTGCGTGGTGGATATGGGTGGTTTCTATTTAGATATCATCAAAGATCGGCAGTACACCACCCAGGCCGACAGCTTGCCTCGCCGTTCGGCGCAAACTGCTTTGTACCATATCGTTGAAGCATTTGTGCGCTGGATCGCGCCGATACTGAGCTTTACTGCCGACGAAATGTGGGAATTTATTCCCGGTAATCGAGCTGCACCGGTGTTTGTGGATCAGTGGTACGCCTTCCCGCAGGCGAGCAAATCCAGCGTTGTCAGCAAGGCCGCCTGGGCGAAAATTGCCGCGGCAAAAACAGCGGTTAATAAAGTGCTGGAAGAACGCCGAGCTGCCGGTGTATTGGGGGCGTCGCTGTCTGCAGAAATCACCCTGTACGCCGATGCTGATCTGTATTCGGTATTGCAAACACTGCAAGATGAGTTGCGCTTTGTTTTGATTACGTCGAAAGCAGCATTGAAACCGTTAGCGGAAGCGGAAAGCGGCGCACAAGCTACGGAGATGTCGGGGCTTAAAGTTTTGGCGATTAAATCACAGCACGCCAAGTGCGGCCGCTGCTGGCATTTCCGGCCGGAAGTGGGCCATGCAGAGCATCCAGAGTTGTGCGGACGCTGCGTAGAAAACGTGGCAGGTGGTGGGGAAGAACGCCATTATGCTTAGTGGAAAACTGCACAAGGGCCACTGGATTAGCCTCATCTTGGTGGTCGTTTCCGTAGTGCTCGATCAATACACCAAGAGTCTTGCTTCTGCGCACCTGACTTACGGAGTGCCCGTTTACGTGACGCCTTTTTTGGACTGGACATTGCTGCACAATCCCGGTGCCGCATTCAGTTTCTTGAGCGATCAAGGCGGCTGGCAGCGTTGGTTTTTTACCGCTATCGCGGCATTGGTTAGTCTGGTGTTAGTGGTTTGGATTGCGCGGTTAGGTGTGGAAAAACTTTGGGAATCTATTGCTTTGGCGCTAGTGCTCGGCGGGGCCGTGGGC
>NZ_JBTUOC010000094.1:0-30702 GCF_058345725.1 Simiduia sp.
TAGCTAAGCCAACACCCTGAACTTCAAACTCCCTCTCCTCCGTGCCGCCTTACCGGCGTTCCCCGTTGGAGAGGCGCGCATTCTACGCATCCCAGCCACCTTGGCAAGCCCTTTTTAAACTTTTTTATCATCTCCCTTGGCACACACAAAAACACCCGCCAAAGCGGGTGTTTTCTACTCAATTTGGCTAAAGCTTAACAGGTGAATAAGTGGTACTTTTTCTTGCCCAATTTCACCAGGAAGTATTTGCCAAACAATGCCCTCTCGGCGGCAAAGACTTCGCTAGCTGCCATATTCTGCTCTAGCCCCACGGTCACTTTGTTCACTTCGACAGCATTGCGCTGCAACGCGTCTTTAACCTGCTTGCCCGAAGGCGCCATGCCGGCGTCCGCCAACAGCTGCGTCAGCGGCTGCCCGTCGAGCGTTAGCGTCGAGCTGGGCAGACCATCCTGCGCCAACTGCTCAAGATCCGCCTCGGACAAACCCGCCGTATCACCGGCAAATAGCGCTTCGGTGATTCGCTCGGCCGCCGCCAAGCCTGCCTCGCCATGCACTAAGCGGGTCACTTCGCACGCCAGCACGCCTTGCGCCTGCGGACGCCCCTGTGCCGCCACATCGGCAGCTTCTATATCCGCAATGTCCGATACAGACAAGAAGGTGAAATAACGCAGGAACTTATAGACATCGGCATCGGCAGTGTTAAGCCAGAACTGATAGAAGGCATAGGGCGAGGTTTTCTTCGCGTCCAGCCAAATCGTTCCCGACTCTGTTTTACCAAACTTGGTGCCGTCGGCCTTGGTGACCAGCGGGAGGGTCAATCCAAATACGTGACCGCCGTGCATACGGCGCGTCAAATCCACACCGCCAGTAATATTGCCCCACTGATCTGAGCCGCCGATTTGCAGGGTGCAGTTGTTGCGCTGGTAGAGTTCGGCAAAATCAAACGACTGCAACAACATATAAGTGAACTCAGTAAACGAGATACCGGCACCTTCCCGATCGATACGCTGCTTTACCGATTCTTTATTGATCATATTGTTGACCGAGAAGTGCTTACCCACATCCCGCAGGAAAGTCAGCACATCCATATTGGCAGTCCAGTCCAGGTTATTCACCACCTCGGCACTGTTGTCACCGCAATCAAAATCAATAAACGCTCTCACCTGAGCCTTGAGCTTGTCCACCCAGGACGCCACCACATCCGGCGTATTAAGCTTGCGCTCGGCGGCTTTAAAAGACGGGTCGCCAATCAAGCCCGTAGCGCCACCCACCAACGCCAGGGGTTTGTGGCCTGCCTGCTGAAAGCGTTTTAACGTCAGCAGTGGTACCAAACTGCCAATGTGCAGACTGTCGGCCGTGGGATCAAAGCCGCAATAGAGCGTGCGCGAGCCATCGGCAAGGTAAGTCTCCAGCGCGCGCTCACCGGTCATTTGTGCCACCAGACCGCGCGCTTCAAGATCTGCCAGTAACCCCGTATCAATATTTGCCATGCTCACTTCCCAAAACACCAATTTATTGCTTAACTGCCCACCTTTCGCCGCACTAAGGCAGGTGCGGCGCGGGTTCGCAACCATACCCGAAAGGCCTCAAAATACAAAGGGGCCGGCAGGCCTCGCCTGTGACATAGAGGGAGTTTTCTGATATATATTGAACAGTTAGCCCACAGATTTAGTAACAGGTTTAAAATTGTTATGGAAGCGACTGAAAAACAAAGAAAAAATAATAAGCAGCCTCGCTATCCCGCTGGCCACCTTTTGACGGCTGGCGCATTGGGAGCGGCATTATTGCTATCACTTGCACTGCCCTCCAAAGAAGCCGGTGCCACCAAGCACGCAACAGTTGCTCTGGAATTACCACTGACCGCCACGCCCGCTCCCGAACCCTTACCCCCAGAGACACTCAGCGTTCCCCTACCAGAAGTTGCCACAGTACAGGCTCCGGCCGCACCGCCAGAGCCCCAATGGCGCGAATTTACCGTTCGCAGCGGCGACAATCTGTCGTTAATATTTCAGCGGGCCGGATTAAACGATCGCGTCATGTACGATGTCATCAGCAATAAGGAGGCCGCCAGCTCCCTGAAACGCCTACACCCTGGGCAAACCTTAAGTTTCAATCTGGACGATAACGGCAAACTGGCGCAATTGCGGTATCAAACCGACCGTCTCAGCCACGAGTTATACAGCCGCACCGACAGCGGCTTCAAACGCGACACTATCACCCGCCATCCCGACATCATCACCGCCTTCCGCCACGCCGACATTACCAGCTCACTTTTTTTAGCGGGCCAGTCTGCGGGCATGGAGCCCAGTTTGATCATGGAATTAGCGAATATCTTTGGCTGGGATGTGGATTTTGCCTTGGATATTCGGTCGGGCGATAGCTTCAGTTTGGTCTACGAGGAGCGCTACCTCGACGGTGAAAAATTGGATAACGGCGCCATTCTGGCAGCCGAGTTTATCAACCAGGGCAAGAAATTCCGCGCTGTACGCTACACCGACCTCAATGGAAATTCCCATTTTTACACACCCGAGGGCGACAGCATGCGCAAGGAATTCCTGCGCACACCGGTGGATTTTGCCCGTATCAGCTCGCACTTTAACCTGAAGCGCAAACACCCAGTGCTGCATACGATTCGCGCCCACAAGGGAACAGACTACGCAGCTTCGCGCGGCACCCCCATTCGCTCCACCGGCGATGGCAAAGTCATTCACGCCGGCCGAAAAGGCGGCTACGGCAATACGGTGATCGTTCAACACGGGCAAACCTATCGGACGCTGTATGCCCATATGAGCAAATTTGCCCGCGGCGTGCGCAACGGCAGCCGGGTGAAACAAGGTCAGATCATCGGCTACGTGGGCTCGACGGGACTGGCCACCGGCCCCCATTTGCACTATGAATTTTATGTAAACGGTGCAGTGCGCAACCCCGTCACAGTACCCCTCCCCAAAGCCAACGCCGTAGATCGCAAAGAACTTGCGCGCTTCCACGCACAGACGTCTACCGCTTTGGCGGCCCTAGAGAATTATCAGCGCACGTCGCAGCTGGCCAGACTGGATAATTAATGACGGCCTATTTTGTGGGCCTTATGTCAGGCACAAGCGCAGACGGTATAGATGCTGCGGTTGTAGCCTTCGACTCGGCCCATTGCCAGCTGATTGGCAGCCACAGCCAAAGCTTTACAGGGGAGATGCAAGCGCGTATCCACGGGCTTGCCGACGGCCAGCAATGCACCCTCGAACAGCTCTGCGAGTTGGATATTGCGCTCGGCGAGGCCTTCGCCAAGTGCGCCTTGCGCGCCATTGAAAACGCCGGCCTCCAACCACATCAAATAGCCGCCATTGGCAGCCACGGCCAGACGGTGCGCCACCGCCCCCAATCCGCTACACAAACAGGCTTAAGCCTGCAAATTGGCGACCCCAATACTATTGCCGAGCGTACCGGCATCACTACCGTGGCCGACTTCCGCCGTCGCGACATTGCCGCCGGCGGCCAGGGCGCGCCACTGGCGCCCGGGTTTCACGCCTGGGCAATGGGCGCGGTCGCCGGCGACGCGCGCGCACTTGTGAACATTGGCGGCATCAGCAATTTAACCTGGCTGCCGCAATCCGATACTGCCATCGGCTACGACCTGGGCCCCGGCAATGTATTAATGGACGCCTGGACGCAACGCCACCTAGGCCAAGCCTACGACGCGCAAGGTCAGTGGGCCGCCAGCGGGCAGCTTGATCCAACGCTGCTCCAAGCATTGCTAGCCCACCCCTTCTTTAGCGCCCCCGCGCCAAAAAGCACGGGCCGCGAGCTGTTTAACATCCGCTGGCTCGACAGCGTCATAGCCGCGGCGGCACCCGACGCACGCCCGCAGGACGTTCAGCGCACCCTGTGCGAGCTAACCGCCATTGCTATCAGCTCGGCCTGTGAAACACTGGATGCTCAACACCTCTACGTATGCGGCGGCGGGGCCCACAACCCTTTCTTAATGAACCGCTTATCGGCGAGGTTACCCGACTGGCAAGTGGCGAGCACCAGTGCCTTGGGAATCGACCCTCAATGGGTAGAGGCCATGGCATTTGCCTGGCTGGCGCACCAACGGCTAGCCGGCGCTGCGGGTAATCTTTGCAGCGTGACCGGCGCCCAGCACCCAACGCCTCTAGGCGCAATTTACGCAGGCAGCCTGTAAGGCCGATTCCCGCCACATTCGCGCCTCGGTTGCACCTTCAACTACACTGGTTAAATTGATGTGACTCGTCAGTCGCAAATGTTCAATAAATGTACAGCCATTTTTGAGTATAATCCGCGTCCCATTTACAGCAGCCAATGAAGATATGACTTTGCCTTTCGCACTTAAAATACGACCCACGTTCATTTTGTTATTCACGTTGTTGGGCCTGTGCATCGCGCAACCGGGCGTGAGCCAGTCACTCGAGTCTATCGGCAAAGAGCGTCAAGGCATCGATGCGACGCTGGCACAACACGAAGAGCGTGTGCGCTATTTAGTCGACCGTATCGAACGCACACAGGAAGAACTGGACGAAGCCACTAAAGAACTAACCGAACAAGAGTCAAACTTGACTCAGGCCATCGCCACAGCTGAGGCAGAGCCAGGCGACGCCAGCGCCCGAGCCGCTACCCTTGCCTCCATTCGCTACAACCGCGCCGAAGCCAAATTGGAGCGATTGCAAGAGCGTCTCGACAGTGCCCAAGGCGAGTTAGACAGCATCAAGGACCACCAAACAGAGTTAAAACAACGTCTGCTGGTACTGAACGCGCAGGCAGAAAAAGCCAAGGCTGCCGCCGCGGCTGCGGCCAAAGCCGCTGAGACCGCTACCAAGCAGCCAGCGCCACAACCGGTAGCGCCCGCCATTGCAGCACCCACCGTCGCGGCACCGGTCGTACCGGCGGAGCCCGTGAGCTGGCCCACACCGCAGGATGAAAATGCCGCGAGCATTGCCTTTGCCAAGCAGACGCTGGCACGTCTAAGCAGTTCGCCTATCGGCGATGCACCGCTAAACAACGTCAAGCTCAACCACAATCGCGGGCGCGGTACCGAGACATTTCGCTATCTGGGCGACAACCTCTATCGGGTGGATATGAAGCTGGAAGCCGGCATGTGGGGCTTTAAGATTTACAACCAAACCTTTTGGATGAGCGTGCCAAAGGAAATGGCCGATCAGGACTTCGTTTTGATATACGACGTCTCCGGCAAAGCGGCACTGCATGTGTTTAGGGGGAAACTGATTAACTAATTTCTGCGGTAACAGACCGCATAGCTAAAAAAAGGCGCTTCGGCGCCTTTTTTTGTTTTTAGGTATGGGGATGACCGCTCGCGAATTGGGCAGTGTTGCCCGCGCCGGTTAGAGCGAAAAGCTGGAACCGCAGCCGCAGGTGCTGGTGGCGTTGGGGTTTTGTACTAAAAAGCGCGAGCCCTGTAGACCCTCTTCATAGTCCACTTGCGAGCCAACCAAGTAGGGGTAGCTCATGGCGTCGACGACCACCTTAATACCGTCTTTCTCGACCACTGTATCGTCTTCGGCGAGCTGTTCTTCAAAGGCAAAGCCGTATTGAAATCCGGAACAGCCACCGCCAGTCACGTACACGCGCAATTTCAAATCTGGGTTGCCTTCTTCCTCGATCAGGCTAGCCACCTTCGCCGCGGCGTTGGCGGTGACATTCAGGGCTTGGGGGACAAATACTTCTGGGGCTGACATAACATCTCCTGCATGCGCGGCCACCACAGGGTAACCGCGAGGCGCTATTATCGGTTTAACCCAGTAAACTAGTCAACTATAGCCGCCGCTTCGGTGCCCTTTGCCGGCGCCTTGGCAGTCTCTTTGGCCTTTTCCTGGGTGCCGTAGACCAGGCTACCGTTGACCTGCGACCCCTTAACCATCTCGATCATGTGGTAGTGCACGTTGCCCTCTACCACGGCCTTGGCCGCCAGCTCTATGTGTTTGTCGGAATGCACATTGCCGCGTACATGGCCGTTTACCATAATCAGTGGTGCCGTAATATCGCCAGTTACTCGGCCTTTTTCCCGCACGTTAACCTTGGCGTCACCCTTGCCATCGGCAATGATATTGCCCTCGACCTCACCTTCAATCTCAAGGCTGCCACTGAAATGCACATCGCCAACAATCTTTGTCGCTTTGGAAATCAGTGTCGTCCCGCCGGATAAACTCATAATGCACACCTTTTATAACTGGGGTTAGCGCTCTTCAGCCAGCCAACCAAATTTCTTTTCTACCGTGGCTGCACCAGCACCACGCACTTTAGCCACTATTTCAATACGGATAGGCTCAAAGCCCACAGGCAGCACCAGCTCGCCCTCTATATTTTGAAAATATTTGAACCCCAGCCGGATATCGGTAGTGGTTACCGAATCGGACACATCCTTCAGTGCCAGGCTCATAGGCAAACCGTCTTGGCGCCCCACGATGGTGAAGTTCAGGTGGCCGGCAAGCATTTTGTGATTGGTTGCCAATTGTTGCACCACCAGCTTGTAATTAAAGTGGCGCTCAACGCCTGTGGAGATGACGTTTAACGAACCGATTGTCAGGCCCTGCTTGTCGGCCGAGGGCATCATCAAGCCACGGTAAAAGCTGATGTCTTCCTGCAGCTCGGCAATTTCTGCCTTAAGCGCTATTACCTCGTTGCGCACATCTTCACTGGCCGCCTTGTCCACCTCTGAGCCTAACTGCAAGTTCGCCACCTGCTGACGCAATGCTTCAGCCTCTTGCTGGCTACTGGCGAGGGCTTTTTCAAATTGATCTCGCTCTGCCAGCGCTTGCGTTTGATACTTTAAAGCCTCGCGGGTACCGTACCAGTGGGCAAAGTACACGGCAGCGGCGGCCACTAACAGGGCTAATAAACGAGCAGACCAGCGCAGCCATGGGCGATAGGGCACCACTTCTAGCCGGTATTGCTTGCTGCCTTTAACGGCGGTCATGTCACTCTCCTCAAGCGGTGTCGGTGTTTATGGCAACAATGCCGGCGCACTTAAGCCCAGCGTTTCATCAAAGCCAAACATAATATTCATATTTTGAATTGCCTGACCCGAGGCGCCCTTGGTCAGATTGTCGATCACCGACATCACCACAACGGTATCACGTTGCTGCGGTTGGCAGACGGCAATGCGGCACATATTTGAAGATTTGACGCTGCGAGTTTGCGGGTGCTGCCCCGCCGGCAATACGTCCACAAAAGGCTCATTGGCGTAGCGCTCTTCAAACAGCGCCTGCAAATCGCCAGCATTTCCGCGCAGCGTAGCATAGAGCGTAGCGTGAATACCGCGCACCATGGGCAGCAGGTGCGGCACAAAGGTCAGCCCCACAGAACCGGCGCCGGCCGGCAATACGGCGCGCAGGCCCTGTTCAATCTCTGGCAAATGGCGATGGCCACCAGCGGCGTAGGCTTTAAAGCTGTCGGCCGTTTCAGACAAGAGGTTATCAATAGCGGCCTGGCGACCCGCACCACTGGTGCCACTTGCGGCGTTGGCAATCAATCGCTCGGGGTAAACCAGATTATTTTCCAGCAGTGGTAAAAAGCCCAATTGTGTTGCCGTTGGGTAACACCCAGGACACGCCACCAGATCGGCATCGGCGATCAGGTGGCGGTTCACTTCCGGCAAACCGTACACTGCCTTGTCGATTAATTGAGGGCAACCGTGGGCCTTGCCATACCACTGCGCCCACAGTTCAGCGTCTTTAATTCGAAAATCCGCCGATAGATCCACCACTCGCGTGCCGCAGTTAAGCAGCTCGGGCATCATGGCCTGCGCCACACCGTGCGGCGTGGCGAAGAACACCACATCACAATTACCCAAGGCCTCTACATCGGGCACCGAAAACGCGAGATCGTAATGACCGCGCAAATTGGGAAACAGCTCGGCCACCGGCACACCCTCTTCGGCGCGCGAGGTAATGGTGGTGACCTTTGCTTTGGGATGACTCGCCAGCAGACGCAGTAATTCCACGCCCGTATAGCCCGTACCACCGACAATGCCGACTTTAATCACGATCTGACTCCCCTGTGAAATATCTTGGCTGAATTACGTATAATAGGGCGAGCCGGCAACATACGAAAGTTGCTTTTCTCACGTTCGCAGCCCAGCGCCCTCAAAAGAGCCACAAATTGTCCGTGAAACTCTACACTTTAGCCAGGCAACCCACACACCGAATGGCGCAAATCAGGCATGGCAGTTAAACCCATACAGTTTATTCACAAGTGGCTGGACAACTTCCGATTGCGCTTGGCCTATACCGACGCCTTGCCGCAGCTGACACTGCTGGGCCTAATCAGTGGCTTGGCGGCCGCGCTGGTGATTATTCTATTTCGCCTTGCCATCGACGAGCCACTCAATTGGCTCTTACCCCACGGCAACGATGACTTTGAAAGCTTACCGCGCATTTGGCACTTTGGCCTGCCGCTGGTGGGCGGTTTGATTCTGGCGGTCTTTTTCCATTTTCTGCAGCCTCGCTACCGCGCCGTTGGCGTCACCCATGTGCTCGACCGGTTGCACTCGCACCAGGGGCATATGTCGTCGCGCAATTTATGGGCGCAATTTTTCGGCGGATTGATGTGCTTGGCAACAGGTCAGTCTGTTGGACGCGAAGGGCCAGCAGTGCACATGGGGGCGGCCAGTGCCAGTATTATTGGCCGCTGGTTCCGCCTGCCCAACAACAGCATGCGCACGCTGGTGGCCTGCGGCGTAGCAGCGGCGATTTCGGCGTCGTTCAACACTCCCATGGCCGGTGTGATTTTTGCCATGGAAGTGGTGCTCATGGAATACACCATTACCGGCTTTTTGCCCGTCATGTTGGCCTCGGTATCTGGCGCCATGTTGAGCCAGATATTTTTCGGCCGCGAGATTGCGTTTGCAGTGCCGAGCATTCACCTCAACAGTTTGTGGGAACTGCCCTACATCGCTCTGGGCGGTTTGCTCATTGCCGTATTTGCCTCGCTATTTATTCAGGGCATCGTGCGCCTGGTGCCCTTGCAGCGCAAGCCCGTTGCCCTGCGCATGGCTGCGGCGGGATTGATCACCGGTGTTGCCGCCTATTGGGTGCCCGAAATCATGGGCATCGGCTACGACACCGTCGATCGCGCCATGGCCGGCGCCCTGAGCATGCAGGCGTTGTTGCTGATCGTTACCGTTAAGCTAATCATTACCGCGCTGGTATTTGGACTTGGCATACCCGGTGGCTCCATTGGTCCCACGCTGTTTATGGGCGCCTGCATTGGCGGCTTGCTCGGGCAGGTGGCCCACCTGACGTCGCCCGAACTCGCCTCCGACCCTGCCTTTTACGTGCTATTGGGCATGGGCGGCATGATGGCCGCCGTGCTCAATGCACCGCTGGCGGCACTGCTGGCGCTGCTGGAACTCAGCGCCAGCCATACGATTATTTTTCCCGGCATGTTGATGGTGGTCATCGCCTGCATTACCACCCGGCTGTTGGTGCGCAACAATGGCCTGTTTCAGGAAATTCTCGCCGCGCAGGGCAAAACACCACGCCAGGGCTTGGCCAGCCAAATTCTGTCGCGGGTGGGCATAGAAAGCGTGATGGAGCGCAATTTTCTGGCCTGCGATCGCCGCCAGTTTTACGATGAGCTGCGCCAACTGCTGTCTTCACAACCGGATTGGCTTCTGGTAGACGAACTACAGGGAAAAAAGTTTTTGGTGCGCCCGGCCGATGTAGCCAAGTACTTGGAAGACGCACCGATTGAAGAATTAAGTTTAGAGCGCGAGGTGGATTTGCTTAAAATTCCTGCCAAACGTTTGGAGCTAGCGCCCATTCATTCGCGCGCAAATCTTTTCGAGGCGCAAACACTGTTGCAACAAACCGGCGCCGACGCCCTGTACGTGAGTCGCAGCGGCGCTCCGTTGCTATCCTCGGCCCACGGTATCGTGACCCGGCACGCCATCAGCAGTTACTATCAGCTTTAATTGATCCGCGCTTGGCGCAGATCGCTATTTTTTGGTTTAACGGCACTCATCTATGCAATACATTTCCATGACCGACAGCCTTCAATTTTCCCGCCTGATCTACGGCTGGTGGCGTTTGATGGACTGGGACTTTGATCGCAAAGCCATCGAACAGCGACTCGAAGACTGCCTGGCACTGGGCATCACCACCCACGATCACGCCGACATCTACGGCGACTACCAATGCGAGCAGCACTTTGGTAGCGCACTGCGCCAGCGCCCCGATCTACGCGATAAAATTCAATTGGTCACCAAGTGTGGCATTCAACTGGTCAGTGCACATCGTCCGCATCACTTGCGGAAAAATTACGATACCCGCTATCAGCACATTGTCAGCAGTGCCGAGCAATCGCTGAAAAACTTTCACACGGACCGTTTAGACCTGCTGCTGATCCACCGCCCAGACCCGCTCATGGATGCCGACGAAGTGGCCCGAGCCTTTGAAGACCTGCACGCCGCTGGCAAGGTGCGCAATGTGGGCGTTTCTAATTTCACAGCCGATCAATTTAACCTGCTGCAAAGTCGCTTGACGCTGCCACTGGTCACCAATCAACTGGAAGTTTCGGTATTGCACCACGACAGCTTCCACGACGGCAGTCTGAATCAGGCGCAAACCCTGGGCCGCCCACCCATGGCATGGTCTGCGCTGGCGGGCGGACGCCTGTTTCAAAGTGCTGAGCCGCGCGCGCAAGCCGTGCGCCAAACGCTACAGCAACTCGCGGAACACTACGCCTGTGGCATCGACCAGCTGGCCCTGGCCTGGCTACTCAAACACCCCGCGCGTCTGTTGCCCATTCTGGGCAGCGGGTCATTGACGCGCATTCAATCGGCCTGCGACAGCTTGGCCATCGACATCAGCCGCGACGATTGGTACACGCTATGGGAAGCCAATGACGGGCAACTCCCCTGAGTGCAGAAGACGACATTTGCACCCTCTGAAATAACCTGGAGAAACACATGCTTTGGATAAAGGCCTTTCACCTGATTGCCGTGATTTGCTGGTTTGCCGCGCTGTTTTACCTGCCGCGGCTGTTTGTCTATCACGCCCAGTCCACCGATGCACTCAGCCGCGACCGCTTCGTCATCATGGAACGCAAGTTGTACCGGGGCATTGCCACCCCGAGCATGATCGCGACGCTCTTACTGGGCCTTGCGCTTTTGCATTTTAATGCCAGTTACTATCTGAGTGCCGGTTGGATGCACGCCAAACTCACCTTGGTGCTGCTGTGCGTGATTTACCACTTTGCCTGCCGCCACTACATGGTGCAGTTGCGCGAGCAGCGCTGTGAAAAAAGTCACACCTTTTTCAGGGTATTCAACGAGCTGCCGGTATTCCTGCTAGTGCCCATTGTGATATTTGTCATAGTACGGCCTTTCTAAGCAGTCTCAGCGGCCGTGAACGGGCAGATTCTGGCGCCTGTGTTAGACTCAGAAGGAGCTTTTAACACTGAGTGACACACCCGATGGAGCCCGCGACAACCCCCGTCATACTGACATTCAGCCCCCACGATCCCACCGGCTGTGGCGGCATCAGCGCCGATACTGAAACGGCCGCTAGCCTGGGTTGCCACGCCGCCACCGTGGTAACCGCGCTCACTGCGCGCGACACCCGCGAATTGAAAGATCTGCAACCCGTAGACCCGGCACTGCTCATCGAGCAGGCTCGCGCGCTGCTCGAAGACATGCCCGTCGCGGCCATTAAAATTGGCGAGTTGGCCAGCGTTGCCCACTGCGAAGCCATTCACGGCATATTGCTGGACTACCCTCGCATTGCGGTGATTCTCGATGCCAGTGCACAAGCCACCAATCTACACCGCCCAGGCATACTGCAAGCCATGCAAACACTGCTGATGCCGCAGGTTCAGCTGGTGAGTGCCCGCCAATCCGACCTGCCCCACCTGGCCAGCGCTGGCGACACCACCGGCGCTAAGGTCCAGCAGGTGCTGGATGCCGGCTGTGGCGCCCTGCTGCTGTCCGGTTGCCGACAGGGCCGGCAGCAGTCGGGCAGTCGCCTGTACCAGGCCCACTGCGGTATTAAAGACTACCCCTGGGAAGGCCCACGCACCAAGCTGGAATCGATCATGGGGGCCAGCGCCACGCTCAGCGCCGCCCTGACCGCCTATATCGCGCACGGCTGCGAACTCAGCCAGGCCTGTCAGCAAGCCCTGCACTTCACTTGGCACTGCATCCAAAATGCGCGCAGGGTGGGTATGGGCAAACTGGTGCCCGACCGGTTGTACTGGGCCACGCAAGACAGCTCGCAGCGCAGCTATAAACACTAACCGCTCCACGCCATTGGGTGCCAGTTGAGCCCCACCGCAGCAGTGGCCAGCCGCCCGTGAAATCGGGATAATGCGGCCCAGACTTTAAACCCACCGACAATGCACACTTGCCCTGGCGCCGCCGGGCTAGTTTGTCGCGACTGAAATACAGGACCCTCCATGAGCCGTTCCGACACCCTGTTCCAACAAGCTCAACGCGTCATTCCCGGTGGCGTGAATTCGCCCGTCAGGGCTTTCCGGGCCGTGGGAGGCACCCCCATTTTCTTCGAGAGCGCCAAGGGCGCCTACCTGTTCGATGCCGATCAGCGTCGCTATATCGATTACGTACAATCCTGGGGGCCCATGATCCTGGGCCACGCCCACCCGGAGGTGATCGCCGCTGTGGTGGAGCGCGCCCAATCCGGCTTGAGCTTTGGCGCCCCTACAGAACTCGAGACACTACTGGCCGAGCGGGTCTGCGAAAAAGTGCCGGGCATGGAGCTGGTGCGCTTCGTCAATTCCGGCACCGAGGCCACCATGAGTGCCATCCGCCTGGCGCGGGGCTTTACCGGTCGCGATAAGATCGTCAAATTTGAAGGTTGCTACCACGGCCACTCGGACTCCCTGCTGGTTAAGGCCGGTTCTGGCGCACTCACCATGGGGGTGCCCAGCTCGCCCGGCGTCCCCGCGGCATTGGCCGACCACACGCTCACACTGACCTACAACGACCCAGAGGGCGTGCGCAAAGTCTTTGCAGAAATGGGTGAGCAGATCGCCTGCATCATCGTAGAACCCGTTGCCGGTAACATGAACTGTGTACCGCCGGTGCCCGGCTTTTTGGAGTGCCTGCGGGAGGTGTGCGATCAAAGCGGGGCCCTGCTGATCATGGACGAGGTCATGACCGGTTTTCGCGTGGGGTTGCAGGGCGCACAGGGCCACTACGGTGTCACTGGCGACCTCATCACACTAGGCAAAGTAATTGGCGGCGGCATGCCCGTGGGCGCCTTTGGCGGCCGCCGCGATGTGATGGAAAAAATAGCCCCGCTGGGCCCCGTGTACCAGGCCGGTACCCTCTCGGGTAATCCGGTGGCCATGGCTGCCGGGTTGAAAAATCTGGAGCTGATTAGCCAGCCCGATTTCTATGCGCCGCTCATCGCACGCACCCAGGCATTGGTCGAAGGCCTGCAGCGCGAAGCCGACGCCGCTGGTATTGCCTTTACCACCAACCACGTGGGCACCATGTTTGGCTTTTTCTTTACCGACGCGCCCAAGGTTGAGAACTTCGCCCAGGTCATGGCGTGCAACAACGACCGCTTCAATCGCTTCTACCACGCCATGCTCAAAGAAGGTGTCTACCTGGCGCCGGCCAGTTACGAAGCGGGCTTTATGTCGGCCGCACACACCGATGCCGACATAGAAGCCACACTGCTCGCCGCACGCAAGGTATTCAGCGAACTGTCGTGATGAACAGGCGCGCCCGCTGGCTGGAGTTAGTGCTGCTGTTTGCGCTGCTACCCCTGGCGGGCCTGCTGCTGCAACACCATTTGCAGCGCTGGCTATTGCCGGCCCTATGCGTACTGGCCAGTGTCTGCCTGGTGTTGATTTTGCGAGACGCAGGCTTCAAACGGTTTCGACTGATCAATAGCGCCAAACTTGGCCCCGCCCTTTGGCGCCGGCGGCCGGCATTTGCCCTGGGCCTGGCTGCCAGTGCACTGTTGTACACCACGGTCTCCGATGCCGACTGGTTTCACCTACCCGCGCAGGACACTGGCAACTGGCTGTTGTTGCTGCTGGTTTACCCGGTGTTTTCCGTGTTACCGCAGGAGCTGATCTACCGCACGTTTTTCTTTCACCGCTATAAAAAAATCATTCCGCGCAAATATACCCGCGCCTGGCTCTCGGCGTTGGCCTTTGCCTGGGCACACATTATCTACGGAAATTGGGTGGCAGTGGCGCTGGCCTTTGGCGGTGGTTTGTTATTCGCCTATACCTACGCTAAAAGCCGCTCGACGCTGGCCTGCATCGTAGAGCACAGTCTGTGGGGAATCTGGCTATTCAGTTTTGGGCTCGGCACTTATCTCGACAGCGGGCGCCTGTAATCCGCGCGGGCTAGCCCTTGCCAAGCCGGGCAATGAGCGATTGCAAAATCACACGCGCTTGGGTCGAAGCATCGATAATTTGACAGCCGGCCCAGTGCCCGCTGCTGTCGTCACCGGCGGCGCGTACCCACAGGCAATCGGCGCCCAACGTCAGCTCTCCGCTGCTCGCCAAGTTTTGCGGCAAGGTCAAACGCAGTTGGTAGAGTTTGTCTTCCTGTAAGGGGTTGTGGGTGAGCAGCATCAACCCCTCGGTGTGCAGGTTGACCAAACGCCCTAAGAATTCATCGCTAGCGGCATCCCAGACATCGATACTGGTGGACATCTCATGACGCTCGAGCTTGCGCATCTCATTCGTCATTTGCGAGCTGCCCCTCTGCGGCCTTGGTGTTGAGGCTGTGGAAAATATTTTCCAGCGCCCGTTCGAAGAAGGGCTTGGTGGAACCGGCAATCACTTTTGCCGTGCCGGCGAGCATCTCGCGGGCCAGCTCCAGGCCGGACTTCATAGCCACCTTTTTACCCATTTGGTCAACGAGCATATAATGCAGCGTTTTCGAGTTGTACCAGGCCACTTTTAAGCGCTTGCCCGCCTCGAATTCAAACCAGGTACCAAATTCAATCATCTTGAGATTATCGACCATACGCTCTTCTTCAGGCGTGGGTTTGTCTTTGCCAAAGTCTGTGTGACCGGCTTTCTCGGCGGCCATGGTCTCCAATTTGTCGCGCATGGGCGCGGGCGCGGGCTCGGCCTTTTTGCTTTGCAACGCCAGCTTTTGCAGCGATACCAGCGCCTCTAGCAGTTTTTTCCCCTTGGCCTGATCGTAGCCAATGGTTTCAAACCCCGTCTCCAATACGTCCATCAGGCCATCGTGTAGGTCCACCTGTCGAGAGCGACCAGCGCTGTCGTCCTTGGGCTCAATGCTCCACAAAATGTCATCCACGGCGGCCAGTGCGCGGGTCCAACTTTCGGAGTCGTCGCCGTAGCGCAACAGCACAAAGGCGAGGTAATCAGACCAGGGTTGCAACAGCAGCAACAAGACCGCCGAGGGCAGTTCTAAACCATCGGTGCGGGAGCGCACCTCCTGATTGACGCGAATTTTGACTTCCCGCAGTTTTTCCTCGCCCTGCACCTTCTCCATGGCGCGGCGCTCCATGAGCTCCTGGCGGCGCGCGATTTTTTTGGTGTAGGAGCTGAACTCCAATAGCAGTTCGGCAAACAGGCGCACGTCGTTTTTAAACTCTTCGAGCACTCGCGAAACAATGGCTTTAATTT
The DNA here is from genome assembly GCF_058345725.1 of Simiduia sp. Taxonomy (NCBI): domain Bacteria; kingdom Pseudomonadati; phylum Pseudomonadota; class Gammaproteobacteria; order Cellvibrionales; family Cellvibrionaceae; genus Simiduia; species Simiduia sp. The sequence goes on from NZ_JBTUOC010000094.1 coordinate 15,610, forward strand.
TGGGGTAAATTTCGTACTGCGAGGTGCCGTCATTAGACACCCATTGTGCGCCAGCCTCGGCTAGATTGTTCAATAGCAAACGCGCTGGGTGCTCGGTTTCCTCGAAAAAATCTTTGTCGATAAACGCCAATTTTAGGAAAGGGGTGTGCAAATAACTCAGCAACGCTTTGACCGAGTCGGGCAGGTTGTCATCGGAGAGCATGTATTCAAAGAGCATACCCACCAGGTCGATGGTGTGTAGATCTTCACCGTCCACCGCACCATCTTCGCTTTGCTCGCGCAATTTTTGCGTGAGGTCTCGCTCCACCTGCGCAATGACGGCGGGCTGTAGCGGCTCAATGTGACCATCGTCCTGCTGCAAAAACTGCTTAGTGACGGCGGTGGCCTGCGTTTGCAAATTCTGCAGCGCACTGACCAATTGCTGATTCGAGAAGACCACCGCCTGGCGCACGGCGGCCCCCTGAGGCGCTGGCTGCCCCACTGGCGCTGGCGCAGGTTGCCCCGGCGGCATGTACCCAGCTGGCGGCGCATACACCGATTGCCCAGCGGGATCGGCGGGCACGCCCAACTGCGACTGCAAGCCGCGAATAGCCCCCACCAAACCCGCTTGGTATTGCTGGGTGGGCAAACTCGGATCGGGGGCCTGCGCCGGACCCTGAGACATGGGCGAGGTAAAACCCGGAATGCGCCCCATGGTTTGCGGCGCTCCCTGCGGCTGTGCCTGCATGGTCTGGGTGTCGATCACCCCGTCCTCCACGCCGTCGAAATCCTGTGCAAAGTCCACTGGCGCTTCCTGGCCAGCGGAAGCACCGCCGGTGGCTGCCGAAGGCACGTAGTTGAGGTTGGGTAAAATACCGGCATCCACGAAATAGGCATTGAGCTCCGCCAGTAACTCCTGCAGCGCCGGCATAAAATGCAAATCAAATTGTTTGTAGGCCATGATCTTGGCCTTGGTATCGAGCTCCACTTTGCGCAGCGCCTTGCGCATGGATTCGCAAAACTGCACCGGCGCCACGGGGTTGCCTTTGTCTTCAACTTTCTCGCCGCCGTTTAGCATGGCAAAACGTTGATTCAACGCCCACAGCGCCTCGGCAACCTGGGCATCGGCACGGCGTGTGATCGAGGCAATCGCAATGGTTTCTTCGAGGTCGGCGTTGTCTACCAAGGACAACATATCGCCGGAATACTTTTCCTCGCCCGTTTCGGTACTCAGCGTTTTATTTTTAAACTTAATGAAGCCCTCGCCCAGATAGCCACAGAAATAGCGCTCGAGCAGCTCGTCGTTTTCGGTAAACTCGCGCAGTGCCTCATTGGCTTTAGCGCGCTCCTGATCCGTTTTGGCTTCACTCGCCACTTCGCTGAGCGCCTCTGCTAAGTGCTTAGCGAATTCGGCAAATTGGTTCCGACTCGCCTCTACGGCGATTTTTTGGCAGGCCTTCAGGCGCTCGATAATGCTGGTATCAGAAGCTGTATTTTTCAAAGTGTGAGTATCCGCTCTGCTCGAATTCGGAGATTTATTGTGGGAGCCATCCATGCACGCAACCCCAGTGTATTTATTGTAGACAAGAAATAGCGGGGGCCAACTCGCATCATCGGTACGTCTCGCCCCCATTTGCTCGACTACAACTTGCGCCGGCGGCGCCTATCGAGCGGTATTAAGTACGGATGTGCATACTAACATCCGCGTGCAGGTCAGGTCATTACTGGCCTGCCAACCCTTCCAACTGTCGCTTCAGGGCCGTATCGGCGCCCACGTATCGCAATCCCAGGCGCGCGAAATTGCGGGCCTGCTCCACCACACCCAGGCCGGTATAGGCCTCGGCCAGCACTCGGTAAAGACTGGCGGAATAGCGATCGACTCGCAGGCCGCGCTCGGCGGTGTCAATGGCGGCGGCATATTGCCCCTGTGCCAATTGCTGTTGCGCGCGCGCCAGTATGCGCGCGACCGCAGCACTGTTGTCGACGGGCGCAGGTGCCGCAGATTGCGGTTCAGGCGACGGAGGCTGCGCAATCTCTTGTTCTACCTCGGGTTCAGGCGCCGGCTGCGATGGCACTTCCGACGCGGGCGCGTGAGGTTCATAGGTTGCCGTGGCGCAACCCATCAGATACGCGGCCATCAGCCACAAGACCGCAATGCGAACTACTGCCATAATTTTTTCCACCAGTGTTTAAGGGGGTGCTCTAAGTGTTCACAGGGCGCCCGCCCGCTAGGCCGCCGACCTTGTGAGAAGGGCATTAAGCGAGCTCCAGCGCAATTCTCGGCACTGGCGAGCCCCGTGCTCGCCTCTACCCAGTGCAGCGCGACACCCGCCGGTGCCGGCGCATCCAAGCCCCGAGTTTCCATGCCCGCCAGTATACGCGACCAAAGCGGCAACGCACCGGTGGCACCGGTTAACGGCGTGGTGCCATTATCGTCGCGGCCGACCCAGGTAACAGCCAAGTGCTCGCCCGTAAAGCCTGCGAACCAGCTATCGCGCTGATCGTTGGTCGTCCCAGTTTTGCCAGCCACATCCAACGATTCGGGCAAATACCGATAGGCACCGCGGCCCGTACCCTCGCGCATGACCGCGCGCAGTGCGTACTGCAGCTGATAGACGGCCTCGGCCGGCAGGCGTTGCTGCACCGCCAGCGGATAGCGCTGTAACGGCTCGCCGTCTTTCGTCGTGACCGATTTAATGGCGCGCAAGGGCGCGTAAAAGCCGTCGGCGGCCAGGGTGTGATAGCGCTCAGCCACATCCAGGGGCGACATGGCCACGGCGCCCAACAGCATGGCGGGCACCTCTGGAATTTTGGTAGATCCACCCATAGTGCCAAGTGTGTCCGCCACTGAGGACAACCCGAGCTGCATACCCAGACGGGCGCTGGCCTGATTGTACGACTTGGCCAGGGCCTCGAAGAGCGGCACATCGCCGTGACTCTTGCGCTCGTAGTTTTTCGGTTCCCAATCGCCATCGGGCCCCGCCACCCGCACCGGCGCGTCGCTGATCAGGGTGGTGAGCTGGTAGTGTTCGGGCCGCATCAATGCCGTTAGGTAAATTGCCGGCTTAGCCAGGGAGCCAATCTGCCGACGCGCATCCAAGGCGCGGTTAAACCCCGCCACCGATGCATTGCGATCGCCGGCCAGTGCCAACACCTCGGCGCTGCCCACCCGCACCACCACGGCGGCGCCCTGCAGGCTCGCCTTGGGTAGTCCGTAGTCGGCCTCGGTGCGCACCAACTGATCGGCCACCGTTGACTCCAGGTGTTGCTGCACTTGGAGGTCCAGGGTAGTGAAAATATTCAGTCCTTCCGATTGCAAATCGGCGGGCTGGTAGTCGCGCGTCAATTGACGTTTGACCAGATCCAAGAAATTGGCATAGCGGGTGACCGGTTCGCTATTTTGCGCGGCAATGCGCAGCGGTCGACGCCGATGCTGCTGGTATTGCTCCTCGGAAATGAGGCCGGCATCGCGCATGACCGACAGCACCAAGTCGCGGCGCGCCTTGGCGCGCTTAGGCGAGCGCCAGGGGTTGTAATAGGATGCCCCCTTCACCAAACCCACCAAAAGCGCAATTTGGTCGGCCGACAATTCCGCCAGCGGTCGCCTGAAATAATGTTGCGACGCCAGCGCAAATCCGTGAATGGATTTTGCGCCCTGCTGGCCAAGGTAGACTTCGTTCAAGTAGGTTTCCAAAATTTCGGCCTTGCTGTAGTGCAGCTCCAAAAGCACCGCCATCACCGCTTCCAAGCCCTTGCGCGACAGGCTGCGCTCGCTGGTGAGGTAAAAATTCTTGACCAGTTGCTGGGTAAGCGTGCTGCCACCTTGTGCCACGCCGCCGGCGCGCACATTGGCCATCAGCGCGCGGGCGATGGCCCTGGGCGATACGCCGTGATGCTCCAGAAAGTGTTTATCTTCCACGGCGATCAGTGTTTCACCCAAGAGCGGCGGAATGTCGGCCAGCCGCACTAACAGACGATCTTCCAAATGCGCGGGAAAAATGCCGCCAATGGACTCCGGCTCTAAACGCAGAAAATCACTGTCGACACTGCCCTCCAGGCGCGTTACCCGCCCCTGATTCAGGGTTAACTGCCAGCGCGCCGGCGCCGCCCGGCCGTCCCAGAAGTCAAAACCGCGGGTGGCTATTTGGTAGTGGGTCTGCGCACCTTGCGGCTGCCGTGCGAACTGCCCCTGCCCAGACAGTTGCAGCACCGGCTGGTAGCCCAAGCGCTTGAGCTGCGCCTCTAGCTGCGCCGGCGTCAGCCGGCTGCCCTCGTACACTTCGAGTGGCTGGGCATAGACGCGGGCGGGCAGTGCCCACTTTTTACCGTCAAATTTAGCGCGCAATTGAATGTCGATAATCACCAGCGCCACCAAACCCAGCACACTGGCGAGCAGGCATAACCGCAGCGCCCAAACGCGCCAACTGGGGCGCGTTTGCGAGCGGGAGGATCTTTTTCGGGAAGTTTTTCTGGCCATGGCGCGCTAGTGTAGCCAGCTGCCCTTAAACTACAACTGGCAGGGCGCATTTACACCTTAAATCACACCGACATCAGGCGCTAAAATTAAGTCGAAATTAAGCGCTGGCACAGTTGCAGGCCATCGGCGGCTTCCCTACAGTTGATCGTTTAACACCGGCGCCGAGCCCCAGGCCCGCCCATTAACAGAACCACAGTGCGGAATACACCATGATCGAAAATGTGCACGCCACCCAACAATTAACCGGCGATCTGGCAGCGCTGGAGCGCCGCTTTAAAACCGAATATGTAGACCTGGCCAGCGAGCGCTTAGGCGGCGAGACACTGGCCTGCAGCGACGACTTTTTTGCCGAAATGGAAAACCTGCTCAAGCCCGGGCGCGGCATTTTTATCGAAGATAAATACACCGAGCGCGGCAAGTGGATGGACGGCTGGGAAAGCCGCCGCAGCTACGGACGCGACAACGGCCGCGAGTTTGACTGGTGCATCGTCAAATTGGGCTGTGCCGGTGTCATTCGCGGCGTAGATGTAGACACCAATTACTTTCGCGGCAACGCGCCGCAATCCGTGTCTATGGAGGCCTGCCACAGCACCACCGAGCCCGACGCCAATACCCAGTGGCACCCGCTGTTGCCCCAAAGTGCGGTGGCGGCGCACAGCCAAAATCCCTTTGCCATCCGCGATGACCGCACCTGGACCCACGTGCGCCTGAATATCTTTCCCGACGGCGGCGTGGCGCGCCTGCGGGTGTACGGCGATGTCACCCTGGACTGGTCGCAATTTCTACCGAACGAACCCATCGATCTGGCCTCCATCAAAAACGGCGCCAAGGCACTGTTGGTCAGCGATATGTTCTTCAGCGATAAAAACAACCTGATCATGCCCGGCCGCGGCAAAAACATGGGCGACGGCTGGGAGACCAAGCGCCGGCGCGATCCGGGCCCCGATTGGTCCATCGTCAAGCTGGCTTGCCCCGGGCGCGTACAAAAACTGTTAATAGACACCTGTCACTTTAAAGGCAACTACCCAGATACCTTCACGCTGGAGGGTATCAACACCCAAAGCGACGACTTTAACGGCCAAGGCCAAACCGGCTGGCAACCGCTGATGCCAAAAACCAAGCTCTACGCCCACCGGGAGCACCTGTTTGTGAAGGAGCTGCTGGATACCAACAGCGTGTTCACCCACGTGCGCCTGAGCATCTTTCCCGATGGCGGCATTTCGCGCATGCGCGTATTTGGCACACCGGAAAAAGTGGGCGGCTGACCATGGCAAGTATTACCCCCAAGCCGTTAACGGCCGAGGCCTTTGCGCCCTTCGGCGACGTGATTGAAGCGCGCGCCGACGGCCAGTTTTTCCCCATCAACGAGGGCTATACCCAGCGATTCCACGATCTGGCAACGATTGATGTGGATGAACAAGGTGGCCGCCCATTGGTTAGCATTTTTCGCAGCCAGCCACTGCCGCAGCCACTACAACTCACCAAGTTAGAGCGGCACCCGCTGGCCAGTCAGGCGTTCATGCCGCTCTCGGGCGAGCCCTATTTAGTGGTGGTGGCACCGGCAGGTGTACTGGACCCCAATGCCATTCGCGTATTTATTGCCGGCGCCCATCAGGGTGTGAACTACCATCGCGGCACCTGGCACCACTTTTGTCTGGCACTGCATAAGCCGTGCGATTTTTTGGTTATTGATCGCGGGGGCGAGGGGCATAATTGCGATGAGCAGATACTCGATAAGGTCATCACCCTCGCGGGCCTACCGCAGTAAAAAGTTGCACGCGGTTTTCTTTACAGGCGCACGCAATAACGCGAAAACTAACGCGCCGTAAATTACAATAGCCGTAGGCAGCTTGCCCTTAGATCAGTCCCTGGCGATAGGCCAATCTATTGTCAGGATCTAAGGTTTTCTTTAACGCCCTAAGCCTTGCGTAAGATTGCCCATAATAAGCCGCGTTGTGATCGACGATGTTGATATCGGGATAATTCACATAGTGCGCGGTAATTCCGCTTTCGCGCAGTAGGGTTTGGGCGTCGCCCATGGCCTGCAAACTGCGCGCCTCAGCGGCTTGGTTTTCCCAATAGCACTGCGCCTCACCTAAATAACGGACATTGCGATGTGCATAAGCGGCGCCCGCCGCCCGCTGTGGATTATTTATTTCGCCACCCAAGGTATTAATCTGAAATACCATGCCGCGTGTTTTAGCGACTAGTTCACACAGTGGCTCGATACAACCTTCAAGGTCATCAAAACCTTGGTAATAGCCCGCACTGATATTCTTAAAATTCAAGGGCTCGCTACGACCATAATAATACTTAACCCCCACCGCCAGTGGGTCGGGCTTTAACCCGGCGTTGCTATCCATCTCGCGGTCAAAACCCGCCAGGATTTTTTCCATAGCCGCATCGTGCGCCGTTGCCGTGAGCATCACTGTTAGGGTGGTGCCGTTAAGCACAAAGGCGGAAAATGCATGATTGGGTAGCGTTTCACATTGCGCAAACCAAAATTTTGCCATTGCAGCAGCGCGCTTGGCGCTTAACTTATAAGACCTGAAGCGATGCTGGTACAGGGTTTCCGGAGCGGCAACGGTGTGATAGCGCAGTTGAGTCACCACGCCAAAATTGCCGTTGCCACCGCCGCGGCAAGCCCAGAGCAGCTCCGGTAAATCGTCAGAATCCACAAGCTGGCCTTCGGGCGTCACCATTTGCACACCTATCAAATGATCGCAGGTCAGGCCAAACTGGCGACCAAATAAGCCATAGCCGCCGCCCAGGGTAACGCCGGCCAGGCCCACGGTGCCGCAAGAACCCGACGGCAATAGTCGCCCCTTGGGTAGACAATAGCCGTATAGCTCGGCCAGTCGCACCCCAGGCTCGGCAATAAGGATATCTTTTTGCGTAAGCTCAAGGCTTTTCAGATTGGAAAGGTCAATCACCATTCCGCCATCGGCAATCGAAAAACCTTCAAAACAGTGGCCGCCGCTTTTCACACTAAGATTCAGATTCAAATGTTTGCCATAGCGCACAGCCTTCTGTACGCCCAGTGCGTTCTCACAAACTGCGATGACTTGAGGGAGAATTTCTAACCGCTTGTTAAACAGCCTACGGCGACTGTCAAACTGCTGATTATCTTTAGTGAGAAACACTACATCTGCATCCGACTCACCAGCCTGTATATAACAACCTGGTAGCGCGCTCCACAATGCACCAATGCCCGCCAGCTTAAGTGCCGAGCGCCTATCGAACCTATTAGTCATTCAGTGCATCCTATAATTGGCATCTAATACCCAATATCTAACAGCCAGCATCTAACATCTAAACTGGCTTTTCACTAGGCCCTCACCATGTGTCGCGTACAGTTCACCCAGCGTTGCCAGGAATTGCAGTTCGCAGCACACTGTGAACTTTGGCCTAAAGCCTTCCAACTATTAGTCAACTCGCTCTCGCGAACACAGCTTAAAGCACACCCACAAGCCCCAACAGCCCCACAGGTAACAGCAGAACCCACTGCGGTAATTTGTAAAACGTCTGTAGCTTGAAGTAGTACCAGCCAACCGCAACAAAAACCAGCGCAAATACGATGTAGCAAAGCGCAATGCCAACAACCAGGCTGTAAAGTGCGGCGATTGCATACCAACCAATATAGGTCAGTACCACACCGCTAATAACCAAAATAGCGGACACCATGTGCCAACACCCCAACAATGTCGCCTTTGGAATGTCGGGCAGATCAGACGCCAAAAACGGCCTTACGGGATCTACTTGGCCGGCGAAAATATGGACAAGCGACGTAAACACCCCTATTAACCCAGCAATAAAAATCCAAATATTCACTTACGCCTCCTTTCGAATTGAAATGTACTTCGTGCCGCTAAAATCTATAGACTCTACTATCCGTGCTCACAAACATTCCTTTGTTAACCCGATCACGCTTCACGAAAGGCCATAGGAAAGGTGACTAAACCCTGCCGATCTAGACGGCCCGCCCATAAAGCGAACCCGTCTATCACCTCTTACGCCCGATAGGCACGACATACATCTCACTCGCAGCAGGTGTCCTGATAGCCGTCTACTTGTTACACTTTTTTCTTTAATTGCCTATCTATCAAGACATTCTGTTGCCATTTACTGGGCTTCTTATCAGTGCGATGTATACACCCTGCCCAGCAGCAAGGACGCTTTTTACCTTCTAACAGAGATTCCGCAGCCCGTGCAATGCGCTTCACTCGCGTCTTCTCTTGTTTTGCATCTTCTACCCAACAAATAAATTCATTGCGGCCAATGGGCGTCAGTGCCTCCCATAGGCTCACCAAGCCATTATCAGCCAGCGACTTCGCTAAATCGATAGGCAATGCGTGAACCAGTCCACCGGAAATTTTAGGCGCCATAAGCCAACCCTATTTTTGATCGATACTTTTTCAAATAGACAGTACAACAGATAAACAATCTGGCGGCCTGCTGTCATAGATTTACTGGCCGCACTCTTATTATCCAATCGGCGCCGTGCAATAGCGCGCAGCTACTTGCCGTACAAATACTCAGCAGCACTGCGACTCATCTTTTTGTAGTCGTGGCCCACATCCGGCACCTTGTGTATCTGCCATTGTATCGGCACATTAAGCGAACCCGCCAAGGTGTTGGCGACACCCAAAAAGTACTGGCCTCTATCGAACCTGTTGGTACCCTGGATATCCACATCCGAATTTCTTACCAGGTGGCCACGCGTCTCTTTATCATTGTCCAGCTCGCCTAAAAGCAAGACTAAGTTACGACGCAGTGCCGCGGGCATCGCGCGTTCGGTAAGCCCACTCTCTTTCAAACCATAGGGAAAAGCGGCGCTGAAATCGGGCGTTGTATACCAGCCAGCATTGGCTGCAACCAAGCGATTGGCCTTATTGGTAGGGTGAAACATGGCGTAGCGGTGAATGATTTGGCCGCCCGCCGAGTGGCCAAACATATCGTAGGTATCTGTATTTAGGCGCAGCGCCTTTACGGTAATGTCGAACACGGCATCAAAATCGGAAAATAACCACTTGCTATCATCGGTCACGCGATCAAAGCTCTTCATGGCGGTCTTCTGATCATTGATTTTTACGTTAGTGATCATGCCGGCCAGATTATAGGACCAGAAGCCGGGATAACGGTGCTCTGCATAGTGAGGTGACACAACCACCACACCGTATTGCTCCGAAAGTGACACCCAGGCATCTCGGTAGGCCCAAGCATTGCGGCCGGCACCAGGCAGCACCACGATTACTGGGGTGTCGGCCCGCAGATTGTTCGGTGTGTGGTAGAACACCGAGAGCGCGTCGCCCCGCGCAGTGTTAAAACAGAAATTACCCGAGCCCAAATGCATGGCCGGCGCACTACAATCCGGCGAGGCATCTACTGCAATCAAGTGCATGCCGCACACGGGGCACTTGCCCCCCTGCTCGTAAATTTTCGAGTCAAATATATCGTTGACGTGGTAGCAGGGCGGGCAGACATATTGTGCTGGTGTTGGTATAGGCGTAGGTGACTGCAGGGTGTCGCTATGCGCTGGTAGCGCCGCGATTATTAACAGACTTACAATCAGTAGCCACTGTACGCCAACCCAGTTTCGTCCTAGTCGATTTTGATGTCTCATTATAGTTGTACTCCTTCGTACTGCATTTTCCCATTCAGCGCTTGCCTTTCACATCATAAGGCTTTGATATTATTCAAGAATGAGAAGATCTAATTCCTATTTATCTAACCCGCCTATCCTAGCCTTCTTGCACCCGATGCACAAATGACTTCAGGTAAGGTATCTGGAGCAGCTCATTAACACGTTGCACCCGCCACTATTGATTTGGCTGCTACGCAAACATTTTTACACGTTAGAGATTAGCTTTTGCTACGCCAGCCATTTACAAGCAACCAAACCATCAAGGCGAGCTCCCCTATAGCCAGGAAAATCAGCCAGCTAAAATCGGCCGCCAGTGCAAAGCACTTCACCAATTACACACCAATAAAAGAGCGCCACGGCCACACTAAAGCAATCCGAATCAGATATTTACAGCAAGGAACAGCCGAAAGACCCAATCAACGGGTCAGGCGCCATGAAATCGTACTTTGGATTTCGATCAAGGAACCTAGCCCCAAGACCCGATAGATTCTGGGCTAAATGCTTATTTTGACTGGGGTAGATATTAGTAGGCCCTTCGGGCCATTTCTCCTTCAAGGAGTGTGCGTCAAAGAAGCGATTTGTGCACTCCGACCTGTTTCCTAATCACTCTTTCTGAATGACGTAGATGGCATATTTTTACTAAGAAAATCTCTTGGCTACACTGGTTACTCGCTGCCCCAAATACTTCGCTGTTACTAAATCGATCGTACTTAACTCACCGTTTATTGCGTGTGCAATCAAGCCAGATTGAGCGCCGAGCCTGTTGCGCCCCTCAACATCACAATTACCTGGTATATCTAAACTTGCCCATAGCATGCCATGTTGGCTCGCAAAAATTTGCATGTATTGAATGGTATTCAACTGATCACCACTTAAACTCGATCCGATGGTAAAACCACTCGCAATTTTATTAGACCAAGCTTGCTCTGCCCAAAGGTCCCCCGTAGCATCGGCAAAAGCTTTGAATTGTGCCGAAACACAACCCATGAATGTAGGCGAACCGAAAATCATTGCATCGACATCTTTTAGCTGGTCTATCAGGGCTGAATTCTTAAAACGGCCGTCAATAATATCTTCTCCGAGAATTTCTACCATGACAACCTCAGCCTCAGAGACTGATCTAATACCCACTGCAACCGATTCAGCAAGTTTTTTTGTCGTACCTGTTGCCGAGTGAAAAATAATTGCGACCTTTATCATTAAACCATCCCTAACTAATATAACGGATTTGTAAAAAAACGTATGTGAGAGTCATTTATCCACCGCTCCCTTTAGCTAATTATCCCGATCTGAGATAGACGGTCAGGCACCGTGAAATTGCACTTAGGATTTCAATCTAGAAGTCTGGCCACATTTTCTTCATAGATTCTAGGCTAGCTACTAGCTTCGACCTGGACTATATTTCTATTAACTTTGGGCTCTTAACCCTTAAGACGTGTGCGTCAAATCAGCGATTTAATGTACTCTGATCCTGCTTCCATGGATTTTGTTCATTTTCCTTTCATACGAGCCGCAGCCCAGCGGAGACTTCGCGCTTTCCGTATCTTAGAAACCGAACAAAAAGAAACCTACCCCAGCTACGCGCCCTATCTAGTTCGTTCACCCCAGGTGGATTTTAGGGGTCGCGAAAAAAGGCTCCAGCCTGATCCTCGCGCAATTGAGCAGCTATGCCCAGTTGCCCCCTAAAAACCGATCTCCACTCACCACTGCGCAAAGGGCCCCAAGAGCGGTGCTTCGTAGCAAGTTGCCGCCTCAACTTCTAAAAAGGATCAAGTGTGAATTGTCAATTATTTAAACGCCACAGTTCTTATCTGACCCCGATTAGTTTCTTATCTGACCCCGATTAGTTTGGTTGCGTTTGTTAAACGCTGAATTTAATTCCAGCCTTGCACCCAACATAGACTATACCTATTGCCAAAATTAATGAACAAAATGCCAGTGGCATATATAGACGATATTGGCCATACCTTACTCTTCCGGTCGTTGCTACCACAAAAGCAAAAACAGAAAGAAACACCGCAATGGCTAATGAAATAACGATTGCATGCACTTCCGTAATGCCATCATTACCCGGAACCATAGTAGGTTCTTGATATTCAATCCCAGACTGCGCAATCGATGAGATTGCTGCAATGCTCTTCGCTAACTGGAATTCACTTCCATCAAGTCTTAACCAATACCCCATTGACGCAAAAAGTATCGCCAATGAGCTTGCGATAAGTAAAAGACATATTTTCGGCAAGATAGTCATAGAGCGTTTAACGTCCGCATGAAACGAGCCGAATATGGAAGTTACTTTGTGTTAAGTTGGAGCGAATCGGAAACACAAAGCAACTGGAGTGTTTGGCGTCGTTTTTAATGCGTTTGTTAGGAGAGATTACTGCTTAGTAAGATTATGTAACATTACATACTCGCAATAATTAAGCTCAAAAGATTTATCTCGATCATATACAAAATACCCAAATGGCCCCATCCGGCCAATTTTTACCGGGGTAGCAGAAATATTTTTTTCATTTAGTTTGTCGATAACTCGACTATCCATCAGTGCTGAATCTGCTGCGACATATAGCGAATTGACTACTTTTGCAAACAGTAGCGCATCATCTTCACCTGAGGCGTTAGAGTATTCTTTAAAGATAAATTCTATGGCTGACTTTTGTTCAGGAATTGAGCATTGATGATAAGAGGTATTACCCAAACTACAACCAAAGTCAGCACAGCCTTGAACGTCAGGAAAGTAAGTTTTCTCTGGTATTAACTCAATATGAAAATGCTGATTACCTGGAAAAAATTCTAAGGCAATTCCTGATATTTTGGCTTTACCATAATTTGAGCTTCTTCTAGAAGTTTCGAGCAAACTTAACTTATCTGATTCAGCTTCTAAGATTGCACAAATAGCTGCCACTAGCTTTTCTACAACATCTGGTATTAATTGATACATCGTACCTCCTAACGCCCGCAGCACACGCGAGCGTAGCGAGTCGAGGCCGATAGGCCGGTGTGACTGCGTTTGTTAGGCATTATTCGCAATAACCTTTGCTCCGAAGAGCGATCAAATTATTCAAGCTCTTTTCTCTAAGCTCTACTGCGTACTCATACTTGGTCTGGCCAGCCCATACCTCTGGATTAAGGTTTTCCGCATTAAACATCAGACTATTGCACAAAATTCTCAGTGTTTTTTCTTTTTCATTATTATTCAAAGAATCATAGATATCATTGGCTATGGTTACATTTAATTCATATCTAGACTGCACTGTTTTAGGTGAAAACAGGCTGTCTCCAAGCTTAACAGTTTCTAGGTTTACGTCTTTGTAGAGCGTGTACGACAGCCAAGTTCCTGATGCTACTCCGCTAACACCGGCAAATAGGAACACGAGAATAATCGCAAATGATTTATTCATTTTATTGCCTAACGCCCGTAGCACGAGCAAAGTTGGAGCGCAGCGGAAACTTTGTCGCTGTGCCTACGCTTGTTAAGTGACTTCCACTCACGAGGTTACTTTGTTTTTTTTGCGCATGAATATGTAGATTAGTACGGATATGACAATATAGGCAATGCCAGCGTTGTTACTACCACTAATACTCAACTGCAAAACACCCGAAACCACAAGAATAAAAAACAACCCTGTAATCCACCCACCTATTAATAATGCTTTTCTCTTTACTCCTACATATTTAAGGGCCATGGCGAAGAACCCAAAGTAAATACCTGAAGCAGCCAATATCATTCCCAAAAACATTACCAGTATCATATGTATTTCTCTCCTATTTTATTCACTTAACGCCCGCAACAGCCGAGAGCGTAGCGAGTCGGCTGCTTGCGTTTGTTAATGGTTTTTAGGACACCCATAACACCCTACACTCTATATTTTCTTTCTTAGAGAAATCTTCGATTCTAACTTTGCACTGCTGGGACGAGGCAGCCAACGGTCCGTTCCAAATCATATACTTAAAGGTGTAGAAATTTGGTTCCGGCTCAAATACTTCACTAAAACTGATGCTCGTAATGCCCTTGGCGCAATCGCGAAGATCAAATCCTTCCAATTTCAAAGCGGATTTGACTGAATCAATACCAAATGTTGAATCGCTGCTCAAACAGAATTCTTTGTCTAGTGGAAATATCTGCCTAAGAGCGTAAATCACTACTAAATCTTTGCTTACCGTACTATGGCGATTAACAAAGGTATTTTCCTTTAAGTGCTGGAGCTTATCTTCATCAGTCAACACCACCTTGTTTGATGTACATGCTGATAAGAAGACGACTATTAGAAAAAGTATTCTCATGGGTTGACCATTAACGCCCGCAACAAACGCGAGCGTAGCGAGTCGAGGGCGACAGCCCGTTTTGGTTGCGTTTGTTATGAGGCATTAACCTGCCACCTTTTTATATACACCTGAAAATAGCCTTGGTTTGACAACAAATAGTATAGAGATAGCCAGAATTACTCCCTGATGCCAACCTCCCCTCTTATGGAGATTTTCAAACTGTGGGAATTCGTTTGTATAGATGTTATAGAGACTATGAATTAGATTAGGAAATGCCTGCGTGAAAAGGAAGATCCCCAGAAAAAATATGCATACGGGTAGAATTTTTTCAGGATCTACAATACTTATATCTTTAGAGCCTCTTGCGACGTACTCACCCAACCTTGCAGAAAAAGCAATGACCAAGACAGCTATTGTCACTGGGAATATTAAATCCTGAAACATCCACATGAAAGTCTCGGCGTCAATCGGCATTGACATGTATACGCGATATGGTATTTCGCCGAATGAATCCATTGACCACAGCAATTGGTAAATGCCAAACACCCTAAAAAGCGCGGTACACAGCTCCTTCATATGCTTCCCTCATAACGAGGCTGTAGAAAAACGTTTTTAAAATCCACTTATCCACAGCCCCTTTGAATCAATTTTACCGATCATAAAACAAACAGATACACTTTACATAATCTTTTCTTATGCGTACTTTTTTGATTTTTAGGTGTAGTTA
>NZ_JBTUOC010000095.1:0-6874 GCF_058345725.1 Simiduia sp.
AGGATGCTCTGCGGCTGTTGCGCGATGGCGGGCGCCCCCTCACAGAGGTGGCACACCAACTGGGATTTTCCGACCACAGCAATTTTACCCGCGCCTTCAAGCGCTGGTTTGGTCAAACGCCCACCCAGTTTCTGGCCTAAACGCCACTGGCAATGTGTAACCCCACAAAAAAGCCCGGTGAGACCGGGCTTTTTTGTGGATGATGGTAAGAAAATTACTGCACGATAGTAATTGGGTAGACGGCAGACTTTTTACCTGTGGGGTTCAATGCGCGCATCTCAGGCGCCAAATGCTGCAAACCTTTTTCGCGATTGCCGGGCGCCGGGTGCGTACTTAAGAACTCCGGGCCACCACTGCCACCCACCTGCGCCATTTTGCGCCACAGCGTCACCGCCGCGTCGGGGCTATAGCCGGCGCGGGTGGCCAGCTCGGTGCCCAGACGATCGGCCTCCGCTTCCGCTGTGCGGCTGTTGGGCAGCTCCAGCGCCAGCTTAGCCGCCAACGCCGCACCAGTAAGCGTCAGGGCATTGTTATCGGTGGCGGCTCCCGCTGCCACGACGCCCAAGTTAATCGCCATGGCGCGCGACATCCGCTCGGCGGTGTGATTGGCCAGTGCGTGGGAGATTTCGTGCCCCATAATCTGGGCCATTTCATCGTCGGTTAAATCCAGTTTACTGATAATGCCCGTGTAAATGGCCATGCGACCGCCGGCCATACACCAAGCATTTATGGTGTCTATGTCGTCGATAATAGCCACGCTCCACTCCCAGTCGCGCGTGTGTGGGTAAAGCGCAACAGCCTCAGTTACCAAGCGCCCGGTGATGGTCTTCACGCGATTCACCGTGGTGGGGTCACTGATCAATTTGTCCTTTTTATCCAGATCCGCCACTGTGCCCAGGTAAGCTTTTTTCGATTCGACAATGGCCGCCTCCGGAGAGATAAGCATCAACTGCGAACGACCGGTGGGGCTGGTCGCGCAGGCGCTGAGTAGGCCGCACAGTAATAACAGAGAGAGCGATAACGTTTTCATGGTAAACAGGTGTTCCTTGTTCCTGTGAAGTTGACGGGATTATAAAGCATTCTGCTGCGCGGGTTCAGGCTGTTGACGGCGATAGATCACCAACGAGTGAGCCATCATATCGTGGAAGCCTTGCTTGCGGGCATCTATGCCCACCCAAATGAAACCCAAGCAACCGGCCATACTGGAAACAAAGTAACCCAGGTAACGCAATACCGACTGCTTAACGCTAAGTGGCCCCAGCGTGCGCGCATCCACAACCTGCAACCCCAACACCAGCTTGCCAGGTGTACCCAGGAACTTCACCCAGAAGTAGCCATACAGCAGCAATAAAATGGCATATTCAGTTACGATTTGTTGAAGAATGGTGCGCAGCTGCTCCGCCAATACCTGCAAACCCGCACTGGGATCTAGCTGCCAGTGGCCCGTGCCAAAGGCAAAGCCCAAGGGTATGGAGACAAAGAGCAGTACACACACTGAATCGATAACAAAGGTGGCAAACCGAATCCAAAATCCTGCGTAGCGCAGGTCGTTCGCGGCCGCTGCGGGCTCGGTGTTTACGACCTGACCGGCCGGTGGTTCCAAATCCAATTCCAATTTCACTGACTATCTCACTCGTTCAAAGCATCTATTTTCGCGCCGCTGTGCAGCAACAATTCGACTCGGCGCTGCAATATCGGAAGCAGCTCGCGCTCAAACCAAGGGTTTACCGCCAGCCACCGATTGTTGCGTGGACTGGGGTGGGGCAACGGCAGGTATGCGGGCCACCCCATGCGCCACCGCTGCACCCGCTCGGTCACACTCGCCCCCGCCAGCTTGTGCCAGCGCTGCGCAAACTGCCCGATAACCAGCGTCAGCTGCACATTTGAGTGGGCCGCCAGCAGGCGCTGCCGCCACAGCGCGGCGCACTCGGGCCGGGGCGGCAAATCCCCCTGACTGCCGGTGCCCGGGTAACAAAATCCCATGGGTAAAATACTGAAATTTGCAGGATTATAAAACTGCGCCTCAGTCACCCCCAACCACTGGCGCAGGCGCACACCGCTGGGGTCCGCAAAGGGTCGGCCACGCTGATGGGCCGCCCGCCCCGGCGCCTGTCCCGCAATGACGATGGGTGCCGCCAGGCCCAATTGCAACACCGGCCTGGGCGCCTGCGGCAACAGATCGGCACAAGCCCGACAGCCTTGAACCTCGCGAATTAAATCCAAGACAATACTCGCATGCTCACGCCTTGGCTGCGCCCAGTGATCCAATGCGCGCTTGCGTCCGTAAGCGCTGAATGCGCAGGGCTAGGCCCCGTGCGCTGTACAGCGGGCAGCGCAACCCCGTTTTGACATCCCACGGTATGGCGGCCTCCTATGTGCGGTGGTGTGAATTGCCTCGATTGCAGTAGCACCCGCAACCCGCCTGCTAGGCTAACCCTAGCCCCCATTAACACGCTCAAGCTCCGGAGTCTCTGTGATCACCTTACACCACTTAAATAATTCCCGCTCACAACGCATCCTCTGGCTGTTGGAAGAACTGGGCGCAAGCTACAAAATTGTGGCCCACCAGCGCAATCCAAAAACGCAACTGGCCCCCGAATCCCTCAAAGCCGTGCACCCATTGGGTAAAAGCCCTGTAATTACCGACGACAGCAATCAGCTAACGCTGGCGGAAAGCGGCGCAATAATTGAATACCTGACCGCCACCTACGGCAATTTCAGCTGGCAGCTGGCGCCGCAAGACAGCCTGTATTGGCAGTATCACTTCTGGTTGCACTTTAGCGAGGGCTCCGTCATGCCTCCCCTGGTAATGCGCCTAGTCATGCAGCGCGTCCAAACGGCACCCATGCCCTTTTTTGTGCGGCCTATAGCCCGCAATATTGCACGAAAAGTACTGCACAATTTTGTAAACCCCACCGTCAATGCCAATCTGGCGTATATAGAACAACATCTGCAAAACCACACCTGGTTTTGTGGCGCCCAGATTAGCGGTGCCGACATACAAATGAGCTTTCCTCTGGAAGCACAGGTGAGCAGTGGCCTAGACAGCGCGGTCTATCCTAACATCCGCCGTTTTGTCGACCAGTGCCAGGCGCGGCCCGCCTATCAGGCCGCACTGCAGAAGGCCCCGGGCTACGCCTACGGGCCCGCATAGCACGCTAAAATGACGGCGGCAAGCCGGGCCAGAGCATCTATACTAATTGGGAAAACCTGCTGAGCGGCCCTTAATGAGCAGCACTTCGCACCATTCCCGATCTCGCGCCACGGCAACCATTCTGGTGGGCGGTTTACTACTGCTGATCACAGCGGTGAGCGCCCAGTACGCGCTCTACGGCATCATCGAGCGCTACGACCAGATGATGAATACGCGCATCGCCAGCCAAACCGATCTGCACGAGATTAACATCGCCTTTAAAACCCAGGTGCAGGAGTGGAAAAACACCCTGCTGCGCGGTTATGAACCCGCCGACCGAGAAAAATACTGGCGCTCGTTTCTGTCAGAAGAGGCGCGGGTGCAAAGCCTGGTAAATAATCTGGAGGCCTCGCGCCTCAGCAGTGACACCCACAAAGCCCTGCAGCGTTTCGCCCGCGCGCACAGCCAGCTGGCCAGTATGTATCGCCAGGGTTACGAGGTTTTTCAGGCCAACGGTTACGAAATACGTCCCGTGGACGATTTACTGCGCGGTATCGACCGCGAACCTAGCAACAAACTGCACGATTTCACCCAAAGCCTGGAGGCTGAAATCGTGGCCGAAGCCAGCGCGCTCAACGACAGCGCCAGCTCGCTGTTCATTTTCACGCTGCTGGTGGTCTTGGTCAGTTCTGTGGCCGTGGCCCTGGGCGCAAACTCCATTGTCCGCAATGCCATTGACACCGAGGTTAGCGCGCGCACCCGCTCTGACTTTTTGGCCAAAATGAGCCATGAAATTCGCACCCCTATGAACGGCGTGCTGGGCATGAGCGAATTGCTGTCGTCCACGCCGTTAAATGAGCAGCAAAAGCGCTACAACCAGGCCATCCACAGCTCGGGCCAATCGCTGCTGGTGTTGATCAACGACCTGCTCGACTACGCGCGCATCGAGTCTGGCAAAATGTCGCTCGAGTCCATTACATTTTCCCTGCGTGGACTGCTGAGCAATGTGTACTACCTATTCATACAAAAGGCAGCCGAGCGCAATATTCACTGGATCATCGATATCTCGCCCAGTGTCCCGGATCAGTTCATCGGCGACCCGGCGCGCATCAATCAAATCTTGGTCAATTTGGCAGGCAACGCCGTCAAGTTTACCCAGGAAGGCTCGGTGGAGCTGCAGGTGGAGTGGCGCGACGAGCGCCTGATTATTTGTTGTAAGGACACGGGTATTGGCATGGATCAGAGCACTCTGAGCCAACTGTTCGTGCCCTACACCCAGGCCGACAACTCCATTCACCGTCGCTTTGGCGGTACCGGCCTAGGATTGGTCATTAGCCGAGAACTGGCCCGCCAAATGCAAGGCGACCTAACTGTAGACAGCCGGCCCAATCAGGGCACCGTGTTCTGTTTGTCGCTGCCCTTGCAATACAACGCCGCCGACGAGGCGTCATTTACCGGCGATAAACCCAGCATTTTGCTGTGTGTGGATAGCGAGTGGCGACGCGCCGACTACCTCCGCTACTGCGTTCACTGGGGCTTGGATACGCACGTTGCCGATAGCCAAGACACCCCCGAGGCTGCCGAAAGCACCACCATTGCTGTCATAGACCTAGAAGACCACCATGCCAGCGATAAATTGGCGGCGGCCTACAAGGCCCAGGGCTACCTCCCGCTACAACTCTACGATGTGGGCCAAAGTAATGAATGGATCAATAGCCACGGCGAAATAACCCGCGGTTTCAAGGATCGACCGCCCTTTGGTGCACTGCTAAAGCCGTTGCTTGAAGATTGTTTACAGCTCGAGAACAACCCGCTTATCGAGACAGAGCCACACACGGGTATCCGGCCACTGAATATTCTGGCGGTGGATGACAACTCGGTAAATCGCACCGTTATTTCGGCCATGCTCGCCAAACTCGGACACCGCTGCACCTTGGCGTGCGATGGGGAGGACGCTGTATCCCAGTTTCTCAACACCACCCGCGCCTTCGACATTGTCCTCATGGATTGTGAAATGCCCGTCTTGGACGGCCTGGGCGCCCTGCGCTGCATCCGCGAAATAGAGCAGGAAAAAGACATGGCGCCCACCCCAGTGCTGGCACTAACCGCCAATGCCTACGAGACAGATCGCGACCGCTATCTCGATGGCGGTATGGATGAAGTGCTCACGAAACCCATCAGCCTCAACCGCCTAAAGGCCGCTTTGCTGAAACACGCCATCTAAGCCCGACACGGCATTGCCACAGCATTCTGCTATGATGCGCGCTTTCAGATTTCCAAGGACTGCGTTTGGCCATGAAAGCCCTCCGACTTACGCTGGCGACAACCGCCTGCTGCCTGACACTCCCCACCCTCGCCTCACCCTCGCCGATTGCCACTGACGGTGTTTGGGCGGCGGGTTTGACCACCCGCGTGCAGACATCGCCCTACATTGGCGAAACCAGCCGCGTGGATTTTCTGCCAGAGCTCTATTATCAAGGCGAGCAGTGGTATCTGGCCGGGACTCAAGCCGGCTGGAAAAGTCGCACTCACGAAGGGTTTTATGTGGATGCTTTTGCGCGCTATCGCTTCGGCGGTTATAGCGAAGAGCAGTCAAAGGATTTAACGGACATGCAACGCTTTGGCACGCTGGAGGCCGGCGCCCAACTGGTTAAAAACACCGAGCTGGGCGAGTGGCGTATAGGCGCCAGCGCAGACACACTCAACCGCCATCAAGGCTGGAGCGCCAGTGCCGAGTGGCGCGGCAATTGGCAACAGGGACGCTGGACGCTAACCCCGCTGCTCGGGATCGATTACGAGTCGGCCGATATCAACGACTACTACTACGGCGTTCGCGCGGACGAAGCCACCGCTGAGCGCTCGGCCTACAGCGCTGACGCCAGTACGAATCTGCGTCTGGGGCTGGAAGCCTGGACCCGATTCGGCAGCGCCCACTTGCTGGGCCTGGGTCTGACCCACACCCGCTATGGCGAAACTGTGGCGGACAGCCCCATTACCGACAGCGGCCAACACACCGAACTGCGCTTAAACTACCGGTACGAATTTATCAATAATCCCGCCGCGCAAACGCTCCACAAGGCCGGCGAGTCGCCCTGGCTCGAGGGCGAGTGGGAGTGGCGCCTGGCCGGCGGTTATTGGACCGATGGCAATTTCATCGAAATGATTTACTTGAATAATATGGCGGTGGATACCCAAAATACCGCCATGGTTAGCGGTTTTCTCAGCAAAAAGATCAGCGATGAAGCCTGGAACCTCCCCGTTGATGTGCATTTGACCGGCGGTCTGGTGCGCCACTTTGAAAAGAGCGGCCAAGACGACTTTAACGAGTATGTGATCGCACTCAAGGGTTACTTTAACGATTTTCCCTGGTCGCACATTATCGAAACACGCGTGGGCTTTGGCTACGGTTTTTCCTATGGGGAAAAAGTCCCTTGGCAGGAAACGGAAAACGTACTCGAAAAAAATCTAAACGATTCGCACATGCTGCAGTACCTGGATTACAGCTGGGACTTAAATGTGGGCGATCTTTTCAACAACGATGCGGCCAAGCACTGCTACGTGGGTTACAGTATTCACCACCGCTCCGGCATCTTTGGGAAAACCGATTATACTTGGTCCTCATGTCAAAGAGTGGGAATCTGTTGTCAGTCAATTTATAAAAGAGGATGCCCTCATTCAAATCAGCTCTATTCAAACGAATTGGGTCAATGATCTGGTTAATGAAGTAGAAAAATTAATTAA
>NZ_JBTUOC010000096.1:0-11849 GCF_058345725.1 Simiduia sp.
ATGCCATCTTGACCTGCGACCAGTCGCGATGGATTTCAGTTATGCCGATAATCGGCGGTTAACACGGTGCCGCCGCTTACATGCGGAACATGGCACTCAGTGATTCTTCATTGCTCAAGCGGCGTACCGCTTCAGCCAACATTTTTGAGAGCGTAAGCTGGCGAATGCGTGAGCACTCTGCAGCCGCACTGTTCAATGGAATGGAGTCTGTAACGACCAGCTCATCCAGCACCGAGCCATTCAAGTTGGCAATCGCCTTGCCAGACAGCACGGGGTGCGTACAGTAGGCCACAACTTTCTTCGCGCCACGGTCTTTAAGCGCAGCTGCTGCGCTGCATAAGGTGCCGGCGGTATCGACCATATCGTCGATCAATAAGCAGGTGCGCCCATCGACATCGCCAATCAGGTTCATAACCTCGGCCATATTGGCCTTGGGGCGACGCTTATCGATAATTGCCAACTCGATGTCGAGCTGCTTAGCAATGGCGCGCGCGCGTACAACGCCACCAATATCGGGAGATACCACCACCAAGTCTTCAAAATTTTGTTTTTCTATATCTTCAATCAACACCGATGAGCCGTAGACGTTGTCTACCGGCACATCAAAAAAGCCCTGGATCTGTTCTGCGTGTAAATCGACGGTCAGCACCCGATCGACACCAACTGCCACCATCATGTCCGCCACCACTTTTGCGGTGATCGGCACGCGGGCAGAGCGCACGCGGCGATCCTGACGGGCATAGCCAAAATAGGGAACAACAGCAGTGATGCGACCGGCCGACGCACGGCGCAACGCATCTACCATCACGATCAATTCCATTAAATTGTCGTTCGTAGGCGCGCAAGTGGACTGAACCACAAACACATCACAACCCCGGACGTTTTCATTTAATTCAACGGAGACTTCGCCATCGGAGAACTTGTTAACGCTGGCGTCGCCTAACGGCAGCCCCAGGTGCTCGACGATTTGCTTCGCCAACGCGGGGTTCGCGTTGCCCGTAAAGACCATGAAATTGTTCACGAGGGAGATACCTTTGCTGCCAGTTAGCTATTTTGAGTCAGGTTCTTTTGAATAGATGTCAAAGTCACTGAATATAGAAATCAGACGCATTCAGCCAGCAATTCTAGCCAGAATATTTGTAAATGCACCTTGATGAAAATGGCAGGGGCAGAAGGATTCGAACCTTCGCATGACGGGATCAAAACCCGCTGCCTTACCGCTTGGCTATGCCCCTGTATCGTCAATTTGCTGTAACAGGCTATGTAAGGGTGATATGTTCACAGCTTGCGCTACGAACCCTTGCCACCGTTTGGGAAGAATACACAATACAGATTGTGCTGCTTCTGCTGTGGCGAAGGCGCAATACACACTGGCACCTGTTCCAGTCATCTGAGCTGCGCCAAATTGATTAAGCCAATCAATGACTTGGCGCACTGGCGGGTGGAGTTTGGCTACCAACTCCTGGCAGTCATTCTGGCCACCCTGCTCAAGAAAGGCCGCTACTGTAATGTCGGCTGTGTCTCTTGTCAAATCTTTGTGTGAAAAAACTTCCGCCGTAGAAACATGGCAATTTGGAGTAACAACCAGGTACCAGCTTGGCGGCATAGCCACCGGCGTTAATCGCTCGCCCACGCCCTCGGCCCAAGCAGTTTCACCCAGTACAAAAACCGGCACATCGGCGCCCAATTGCAAACCAAGCTCAGCCAAGTGCGGCAAGCTCAAGCCTGTTTGCCAAAGGTGATTTAATGCCACCAATGCAGTGGCGGCATCCGAGGAACCACCACCTAGACCACCCCCTAAGGGCAAACGCTTATCCAGGCTGATGCTGGCGCCCTGCGTACAACCCGTGGCCTGTTGCAGCGCTCGGGCGGCTCGCCAGACCAGGTTCTCTGTGTCGGGGACATCGGCCAGCGCGGTGGCCAGGCTGATCGCGCCGGTGTCGTTGGGGCGTATTGACAAATAGTCACAATGATTGATCAGTTGAAACAGCGTTTGCAGATTGTGGTAACCATCGGGCCTGCGCCCCGTAATGTGCAAACACAGGTTCAGCTTTGCTGGCGCCGGCCACTGGATTTCGGATAATTTGGCGTGTGTCACTGCGGCACTCCTAACGTCCAATCATTGACCACAAGAATCAGCCGCACGCCCAAGCGGCTAGATTCCGCCTTTAGTTTGCCCGGTAGCGCAAGGCCCTGCACCAGCTTGTATTGGCTGTATTCCAAGGTCCAGCCGGCCTGCTCTTGCGCGATGAGCAAGCCCTGGGCGTCGCGCTCTACCGATTGTCGACCCGCCAACTCCGGCGCGGGCAGGCCCCTCACCCAGTAGGTCAAAGCCTGCATGGGCAATTGCCAGCCAAACGCCTGCAGCACCAGTTCTTCGGCGCTATCAGCTCTGAGCGTCTGCCCGCCCTGTTCCAACACCACTTCATCTGCAGTGCCGGTAATACTGCCACTGCCCTGTCCTAGCGGGCCACTCAAGGTGATGTCGTAGCGATCGGTCCCTTGAGCCCAATTCACATACACACTGCCACTGTCGCCAGGCGCCTTGATGCCCAACTTGCCCTGCATTTGCCACGCCGCGATGGCAGACAACTGCTGCTCGCGCGCATCCAGCGACCAATCGGCCGGTAGCGGCTGCAGGCGCGAGCAACCCGATACCAGCAGCACCAGCAGGGCGCCCAACCAGTAATTTAGACGCGACATAATTAAGGGTTGACCCCCAGTCGCCGCATGGCATTGGGAATGATGTCGTTATTCGGGTCCAACTCGACGCCCGCCCGCCAAACATCCAGTGCTTCGGCCTGCTGACCGGTTACCCACAATACTTCACCTAAGTGCGCGGCGATCTCTGGGTCTGGATAGAGTTTTAAGGCTTCCCGCAGACGCAACAGCGCCTCTGAGTAATTGCCCAGTCGGTAGTGCACCCAACCCAGGCTATCGACGATAGCGGCGTCATCGGGCTTGAGGTTGTGGGCCTGTTGAATTAACTCAAAGGCCTCTTCATAGCGGTCGGTGCGGTCAGCCAGGGTGTAACCAAGCGCGTTTAGCGCGGTCGCGTTATTGGGCTCAAAGCGTATCACCTTGCGCAGGTCGCGCTCCGCCAGATCCAACATATCGCGTCTTTCGTTGACCATCGCGCGGCTATAGAGCAGGCGCGTGCTGTCAGGGTGCACCTGCAACCCCTGAGTTAAAAGGGTTTCTGCACGCGCTAAGTGTTGGTATTTGGCATAGATCTCGGCCTCTAGGGCAAACAGCCGCTCGGACTGCTGGGGCACTTTGGCGCGAACCGCCTGCATACGGGTGTGCGCTGGCTCTAATTCGCCAGCAGCCACCAGAATTTCCAGTGTTTGCACCAGCGCAGGCATAAAATCTGGGCCCAGTTCGACTTTTAAATAATGATTAATGGCCGCTTGATAGTCCGCATCCATCTGCGCAATGCGGGCTAGGTAGTAGTGTGCCGTGGACCGTCGGTTCTCCACTTCCGTCAAGGCACTAAATTGCGCCTTGGCGGCGGGATAGTCTTCCTGTTCAAAGCGAATCAGCCCCAGCGACAGCTGCAGATCTGGGTCGCCGGGGTTGTCTGCCAACAGCACCTCAAACTGGTCCGCCGCTTTCGCCAGATCGGTGGAGGCCAGCAGGCGAGCATATTGCAGCCGCAGGCGCTGGTCGTCGGGGCTTTTATCCACCAACAACGCCATCTGGCGCAAGGCGCCAACCTGATCGCCAGACTGGTAGCGCAGGCGCGCTTGCAAGGCTTGAGCTTGTAGGTGTTGCGGATCTAGTTCTACGGCTTTAGCAATCGCCTTGGTGGCCTGGGGCAATCGCTCTTGCTGCTGATAAACCAGTGCGAGCGCCATCCACAGCGGCTGGGACTCGGCATGAAACTCTCGCAGCGCTTCCAGACCAAGCTGTAGCTGCTCGCGCTCGATATCGGTTCCCTTGCCGGCATAGGCTGCCACGGTTTGTAGCAATAGGGGGTTGCCTCGCTCCAACAGGTACTGCGCATGGGTAAATGCCTCGCTCAGCCGGCCCGCCTCGGCGAGCTCGGACGCCGCTAGAACCCGCGCCTCGCTGTTGGTTGGTTCGAGCTCCACCCACAATACCGACATATCCAAAGCTGCT
Organism: Simiduia sp.; assembly: GCF_058345725.1. Classification (NCBI taxonomy): domain Bacteria; kingdom Pseudomonadati; phylum Pseudomonadota; class Gammaproteobacteria; order Cellvibrionales; family Cellvibrionaceae; genus Simiduia; species Simiduia sp. The sequence goes on from NZ_JBTUOC010000096.1 coordinate 4,123, forward strand.
CGATGCACTTCCAAAAAGCGTGCAATGCGAGCTGCGCGAGCGACTACGCCCAAATCGCGTGTTTGATAGGCCTGCTGGACATAGTTAGCCAAGGCAATGTCGAAGCGCTCCTGATTACCCGCAAGCTCTGCCACCATTAATGAATAGAGGGTATCGGGTGTGAAGGGGCGGTCTTTTACCACCTTGGGCGCAGGGGCAGGTACGGGTGCTGACTCGGCCGTGGCGACCGCAACCTCGGGCTTACTTTCAAACCAGCCGGCGCAGCCCGTCAGGCTTGCCAGCGCCACCAATGATGCAACGGGTGCAAATGTGAATAACTTCATAAAGCTCCGACGGCAGCGGACTCGTAAACGCGCCACCAAAATCCAATGTGAATAGCGGCAGATTAACATGGCCGCCCAGTACAGCCCTAGGGCCGGTTAACACCTTTTCATACGCCCACACCTAACCGCCAGGGTTGCAGTTTGGCGGGCGCTCGCAATCAACCACAAGCCCCACAAGTCAGTCCATGCCTTTAAGGTTGCCAGTACTGTGAACGCGCAGCTTCGAGCCCTGACTGCCACACCCCTGGGGTGTAAACAGGACATCCCGTCCAGAGTAACCGCCACGCCCTGCTTAAGCACAGGCACCGCGGGCCGCAGTACCGTCATTTTAGACCAACGCAATTAGCACTACTCATTTAGAGCAATCCAGGCAAACGCTTGCACTTGTCACAGAGCCTCGCAAACGGGACAATTGGCGCCCGATTCACGATGCAGCTGAACAACGCCACCCATGAACTTCCTGGCCTTAGGTATCAACCACCACACGGCGCCGCTGGCGTTGCGCGAGCGCGTGGCCTTTGCGCCGGAGGCTGTCCCGGCAGCCCTGCAGCAAGCTGGCGAGATACTGGGTATCCAGGACATTGCGATTTTGTCCACCTGCAACCGCACCGAGCTGTATCTGCACGGCGATATTGAGACAACCAATCTCCTGGATTGGTTCGGCCAGTACCACAATATTGGCAGCGACGAGCTGAAGCCCTACCACTACGTCTATACTGGCGATGCTGCCGTTGCGCACATGATGCAGGTGGCCTGCGGCCTCAATTCGCTCATTCTGGGCGAGCCCCAGATTTTGGGGCAAATGAAATCTGCCTACGCCGTCGCCTGCGAGGCGGGGACGGTGGGCAGTCAGCTACACGCCGCCTTTCAGCAAGTATTTAGTATCGCTAAAAAGGTGCGTACGGAAACCGCCATCGGTGAAAATCCAGTGTCGGTGGCCTATGCAGCAGTCAGCTTGGCCCAGCAAATTTTTGCCGATCTCCGACAACAGTCTGCCTTGCTCATCGGTGCCGGCGAAATGATAGAGCTGGTCGCCCGTCACTTGCGCGAACAGGGCGTCAAGCGCATTACCGTGGCCAATCGAACGCTGTCGCGTGCAGCAGAACTGGCGGAGCGTTTTGGCGCCACTCCAATACTGCTGTCGGACATTCCCGGGGAATTGCACAAGGCCGATATGGTGATCTCTTCCACCGCCAGTCAATTACCAATATTAGGCAAAGGCGCGGTGGAAGATGCCCTGAAAAAGCGCCGCCACAAACCCATTTTCATGGTCGACATCGCAGTGCCCCGCGACATCGAACCCCAGGTGGCTGAACTGGACGACGTGTTTCTGTTCAGCGTGGACGACCTGAAAGAAGTCATCGACGAAAATCGAAAGTCCCGAGAAGAAGCGGCTCACGCAGCGCGCCATATTATCAGCGAGGGTGTACTGCGCTTTTCTCGACAACAGGGCGTACAAGGTGCCACGGATGTGATTCGCCATTTGCGCGCACACGCCGAGCAGCTAAAACAGCAAGAAATTAAAAAGGCCATCAATGCCTTAAGCGGCGGCGCCAACCCGGATGCCGTCATTACACAGCTGGCCAATAGCCTCACCAACAAGATATTACATCAACCCACCACCGCCTTGCGCGATGCCAGTGCCGACGGACGCGACGATCTCATTGCGCTGGCCTATCAGCTGTTTGCGCTCAATGCAGACAAGCCGGAGTAATCGTAAACAATGAAAGATTCTATTCGACTCAAGCTCGAGTCACTCAACGATCGCTATGAAGAAGTTTCCGCACTGCTTTCCGATGCGGACATCATTTCCGATCAAAATAAATTCCGCGAACTTAGCAAAGAATACGCTGAACTCGAACCAGTGGTGCAATGCTTCAATCGCTACCTGACGCTCAACCAAGACATGGCCGAAGCGCAAGAGTTGATGAAAGATGGCGATCCAGAAATGCGCGAAATGGCCGAGATGGCACTCGAAGAAGCCAAGGAACAACTTGCGCCGCTGGCCGATGAACTCCAGCTTTTGCTTCTACCCAAAGACCCCAACGACCATAAAAACGTGTTCCTGGAAATACGTGCTGGCACCGGTGGTGACGAGGCGGCTATTTTTTCCGGCGATCTATTTCGGATGTACAGTAAATACGCCGAAAATCGTGGCTGGCGCATTGAAGTCCTCAGCGAAAACCAGGGCGAGCACGGCGGCTACAAAGAAATTATTACCCGCGTCGTAGGCCAGGGTGTTTATTCGCAATTAAAATTTGAATCGGGCGCACACCGCGTGCAGCGGGTTCCCGAAACGGAATCCCAGGGCCGCATTCATACCTCCGCTTGCACCGTCGCCATCATGCCCGAGGCCGATGAATTGGAGGAGGTAAACATCAACAAAAACGATTTGCGCATCGACACCTTTCGCTCGTCAGGCGCGGGCGGCCAGCACGTCAACACAACAGACTCGGCCATTCGCATCACCCATATTCCCACGGGCCTGGTGGTGGAGTGTCAGGACGAGCGTTCACAGCACAAAAACAAGGCGCGCGCCATGAGTCTGCTGGCATCGAAATTGGCAAGTGCTCAAGAAGAGCAGGCCGCGGCAGCTATGGCCAGTGAACGCCGAAGCCTGGTTGGCAGCGGCGATCGCTCAGAGCGTATTCGCACCTACAACTACCCTCAAGGGCGTGTTACCGACCACCGCATTAATCTGACACTGTACAAACTTGCCGAAGTGATGGAAGGAAAACTCGACGAGGTTATTCAGCCGCTCGTACAGGAATACCAAGCCGACCAATTGGCGGCACTGGCAGGCAGCAATCAGTGATCACCATCGCAGCCGCGCTTCAACAATCCGCCCGGCTCGGCCCGGTCAGCGACAGCGCTCGTCTGGATACAGAGCTTTTGTTGTGTCACGCCTTGCAGTGTACGCGCAGCCACCTCTACACCTGGCCAGACAAGCAACTCACTGATTCACAGCAAACGCAGTTTGAGCAACTTTTTAATCGCCGCCTCAATGGCGAGCCCGTGGCCTATGTACTGGGCGAGCGCGAGTTTTGGTCGCTTCCGCTTTCCGTCAGCGCTGCCACCTTGATTCCACGCCCTGCCACCGAAACGCTGGTCGCCTGGGTCTTGGACTGTGCACCCGCCACACCGCAGCGGGTACTGGACCTTGGCACCGGCACCGGCGCCATTGCATTGGCGCTGGCGTCTGAACGCTCGTTGTGGCAACTCACAGGCGTAGATAAATCTGGCGATGCGGTAAAACTTGCTCGCCACAATGCCGCAAAACTCAACCTTCACAACTGCACTTTTTTGGAGGGTCACTGGTTCGCCCCCGTGACCGACCAAGTTTTCGACTTAGTGGTATCCAACCCACCTTATATCGACGCCCAAGACCCGCACTTGAGTCTGGGGGATGTGCGCTTTGAACCTCGCACGGCCCTAGTTGCCGACAACCAGGGGCTTGCAGATATTGCCCACATCCTACAGCAAGCCCCCCTGCACTTAACCCGTCACGGCTGGCTGTGCATTGAGCACGGTTATAACCAAGCCGAAGCGGTGCAAGCGCTGTTTGCCGCGCAAGGTTTTCAGCGGGTGGACTCAGCTAAGGATTTAGATGGCCAGCCGCGTATTACCTTCGGCCAGCGGCCCTAACTGAGAGTTAATGGAATGGACGATCAGGCCCTGCTCCGCTACAGCCGCCACATTCTGTTAGATGACATCGATGTGGCCGGCCAGAGCCAACTGTTGGCAAGCCGCGCATTGATCGTAGGTGTCGGTGGACTCGGCAGCCCGGCAGCCATGTATTTGGCCGCCAGCGGCGTTGGCCATTTGACACTGGTTGACCCAGACACGGTAGAGCTATCAAACCTGCAGCGCCAAATTGCACACACCGAAGCGGCCATTGGGCTGCCTAAGCCCGAGTCTGCACGCAGTCGCCTGCGAGAGATAAACAGCACGACACAAATTCAAGCGCTGCACCGAGCACTTACGGGGGATGCATTGCAACACGCCGTTGCAGCTTCAGATGTGGTCCTGGACTGCACCGACAACCTAGACGCGCGATTTGCAATAAACGCAGCCTGTGTAAGTGCGGGCAAACCGCTTGTCTCGGGCGCAGCCATTCGCTGGGAGGCGCAGATTGCCGTGTTCCATCCCGCCGCGGGTGGCGCCTGTTACCAATGCCTGTATAAGCCCGGCCATCAAACGGCGACCCGCTGCGCCGACGCCGGTGTAGCTGCGCCCTTGGTAGGTATTATCGGCGCAATGCAGGCACTGGAGGCCATTAAGGTCTTGGTTAAAACCGGTCAACCACTGCTCAATCGACTACTACTACTCGATGGCAAGGCGCTGCAATGGCGAGAAATGCAACTCAGCCCCGATCCGCACTGTGAGGTATGTAGCAATTTACGCGCAAACGGGGCAGAATAAAGTACCAACAATCATAATCTAGGGAAGGAACTGTGGACCAATCCTACAATATCTATCTCACCGGTGAGTTCACCGAAGGCACTGATACAGCTACCGCCATTGCGGCCTTTGCAAAAGCGGCTGGCTTAACGACAGATAGAGCCCAGGCGCTGTTTGATAAAGCCCCCAGCTTAATAAAAAAATCAGTGCCCCATGCAACGGCAACTGCCTATCAGGAAAAACTGGCATCCATCGGCATACTCACCAGTCTTGAGCCCGTAGCAGCTGAAGCATCGGCAGATGCAGCCCCTGAAGCAGCTGCGCCCATCGCTAACTCCAATACCGCGACTAGCAGCGATGAGCGTCGCCACGTACAGTTTGAATTCAAAGGCCAAGGCTACGAGTATTTCAAAATCTGGATCGTGAACATCTTATTGGTAGGCATCACGCTCGGCCTTTATTCACCCTGGGCGAAGGTGCGCAACACCCAGTATTTTTACGGCAATACCTCGCTCGATGGCGCCAGTTTCGCGTTCACGGCAGACCCAGTAAAAATGCTGATAGGCCGATTAATCGCCCTCGCTCTATTCATTGCTTATATGGCACTCAACGTTTTGCAGCCCATCATCGGCGCCATTGTGGGCATTGGGTTAATTTTTGTGGTGCCTTGGGTTATCAATCGCTCCCTGGCGTTTTACGCGCGCAATACCACCTACCGCAATATCCGCTTTGCCTTCAGTGGTAGCTACTGGGGCGCCTTTAAGACGTTTATTTTGTGGCCCATCGCCGGCGTGCTGACACTGATGATTCTGTTTCCACTGGCACTCAAAAAGCAGCAGCTTTACGTGACCAACAACCACCGCTACGGCAATAAAAGCTTTACCTTTGATGCGCCTACCGGCAAGTTCTACCGCATCGCTTTAACAGCGCTAGGCATAGCACTGGCAGCCATTATCGTTGGCACAGTCATCGGATTTGCACTGCCCCCACTGGCTGCCATCGGCATCTTTGTTGGCTACATCGCCGCCATCATTTACTTTATGGTGAGCTTGAACAACCTGATCTTCAATAACACTTCACTCGCTGAACACAACTTCAAAGCCAATTACGAAATGAAATCATTCAGCCTGTTGATGATTGGCAATTTTGTGTTAACCGTTATTACCCTAGGCTTGTACCTGCCTTGGGCACTTGTGAAAGTGGCACATTATGCAGCAGAGCATATCGCCGTTGATGTAAAAGGCGACCTCGACAAGTTTGCGGCGGTCAGCCAACCAGATCCATCTGCTTTTGGTGAGGAGTTTGGTGACGTCTTCGATATGGAAGTGGGCTTTTGAGCAGTAGCTTAACCCTAGAAGGCAAATGGCAAGACGGCGCATCAAGCGCCTCTTGCCCCGCTACAGTCACCATCGCCAACAACAGTGTTTGTATTCAGGCTACCAATGGCCAAGGCTTTACCTTAGAGATTGGCGATCTTAGCCTCTCGCCCAGAATTGGTCGCACCCCCCGCTACATCACTTTCAGCAGCCACGCTGGTCAGTTTGAATGCCAGCAATTTGACAGGTTGGACGAGCTTGACACGCTTATTGGCAGCCCGCTGATGCGCGTTATTCACCGAATGGAAAACCATTTGGGTTTGGTGTGCCTGGCCACAGTAACTGTACTATTACTTGGTTTCAGTTACTTCTATTGGGGCATCCCCTACGCCAGCAAAGTCATCGCTCAGCATTTACCCGCAGGCACTCTGCAGCAAGCGTCGGATGACACACTCAAAATAATGCGTAAGCAGTACCTTGACCCCTCGCAGCTTTCGGAAGAAACCCAAGCGCGGCTACGCCAAAGGATTCAAGCCTATGCGCCTGATTATCCCATTGAAAAACTGCATTTCTACGCCAGCGAAAAAATGGGCGCCAATGCCTTTGCCCTGCCTGATGGCACAATCGTTTTTACCGACGCGATTATTGAACTCACAGACGGTAATGACGACGAAGTACTGGCTGTCTTTGGGCACGAACTGGGCCATGTTGAAGGGCGGCATGCGCTAAGACAGGTACTTCAGAACTCCGCCATAGCAGTCACCATCGCAATGATCGGTGGCGACGTTAGTGCCTTGGGCGACATAGTGCTAACCTTACCCATTGTGTTCAATCAACTGGCTTTCTCTCGAAAGTTTGAGCTCGAGGCAGACAAATATGCAGGTGACTTACTGGAGGCCAACGGGATAGACCGCAGCGCCTTTGCCAGCATTCTCACCAAACTGCATAATAGCCACCGCCTCTGCGATGCGGACGATACCGATTGCCAGGAAAAGATGGATTGGTTTAAATACTTAAGTACCCATCCCCATCTAGAGCAGCGCATAGACGCCATAGCCAATTAGCTTTTAAATTTGACGTCAATCGCTGTTTGATTGGCGTCATCCAAAGCGAGTTATTCCGCAACTTTCACACTCGTAGATGGCGCTAACCAGCGTCGCTCCACCACCGCTAAACGTGTTGGCAGCATCAAGCGACTTTTAAGCACCAGCGCATCCCGCCACACCACATATACCCCCTTTACAACGCCCTACGCATGCCAGCAGTTCTATTGCGCAGCAAACCATGTAGTCGAGTACTTATAGAGAGTCCACCTGCGCGTTTATACCCCAAGATCAAAGGGCGCCAGTGAGTTTTCATTGAGACCTGGCGCAATTGCAAACCCGGTTACTTCGCATTGGCCAATCGGCGTACTATCAGCCCTTGCCCAAACAGTTCTTCAGCTACCTTACGCAGCTACAGCAAGCTTTCCGAACGATTAAGAGTCGATTCGCACAGCTTTCGCTAGCAAAATGCCAAGCACGGAGACAAGGTGAATGCCACGCTGTGACAGAGAGGGTGGCCTGGGCCACGGGCGAGTGATTACCTACAGGGCGTTTTAATTTAGAAGCTTGACGACCGGCTGTCGCCGGCCCGGCCCAATGCATAGCATTGGGCGTTCGCCATGGATGGCGGAAGTGCCGTAAAT
>NZ_JBTUOC010000097.1:0-9391 GCF_058345725.1 Simiduia sp.
TGTCACTTGATGCTTATTTGGTTTCGAACATTAACAAATCTCATTTCAAACCCATCCTATACGCCCGTTTGTCGGCTGCTTGGCCGCCGACCAGGCGCTTACTGCAGGCCGAGTGCCCAACCGGCGGTCCAGTCGTCGGAAGCGGTTACGGCACCAAAGTGCGACGGCATCTCAAAGAAATCGTCGGTGTTTTCGTTGGACACGTCGGTAGTCAACACGGTAATCGCATTGCCGCTGGAATCCATCATCATGCTCTGGGTGTAGATACCGTTCACCACGCTGGCAGCAGTGGGGTTTGTATCGACAAAGTTATTTGCAAAGCTGTTGAAGAAGTCGGTGGTATTGAAGCTGCTACCGGCCGGCAAATCCGAAGCAGAGGCATTTTTAATTGCTTCAGAACAGGACAGAATCGTGGAATCCACCAACAACTTGCCGTCCTCTGCATTTTTTACGGTACCGGTGCTGTTAATTTCAAAGCACTCGTTGCCAGAGGCAGGCGAGACAACAATAGAGTTATACACTTCCGCCTCTGCACCGTGGCGCAATACAAAACCTTCGCTGTCGCCGTGGGTGCCGTTGTCGTAACCGGAAGTCAAGCAAGTTACGTTGGAAATGATGGGGTGAGACATAGGCGCAATCAGCCAGTCAGACGGATTCGAAGCATCTGCAGGGCGCTTGTCGGAGATGTTGTCGCCTTCAATACAGCGATTGCCATTATCGGCGGCATGCTTGATCAGCGCGTACTGAATCTTACCTTGATAGCCGTCGGAAAAGTCCAGCGAGTCATCGCGCACGTTTACCAGCACTGCGTGCGACACGTTCACTGCACCACCAAAGAATTCAAAGCCGTCGTCGAAGGTGTTGTACACCTGAACATGGTCAACCACGGTGCCTGATCCCACGGCGTTAAACGTAATCCCGTTGAGCTCATCGCCTTCAACCACAGCGTAACCCGAGTGTTTCACCACTACGTAGCGCAGTGAACCCGAACTTTCCGTGTTGTCGTTGCCGCCATAGTAAGATTCCTGACCCTCGGACTGCACGGCGCATGTACCGTTAGCGCGCTCGTCGTCCGTACAGTTGTTGGTCAGGCCGTTGCCGTTGATCATGATACCGCCCCACAAGCTGACCGCATTGGGCGCTGCAGAGTTAGTTACCAGATCGGAATAGCCAGAGAAAGTAATAGGCGCCGCCGAGGTGCCATTGGCAAGGATGCGCGAGCCGCGCGCGATGCGTACATAGTCGCTGGGATTGGAGAAGGCCAGCTTGTTACCCGCGGCAATGGTCAGTGTGGGGCCGTCGCCGGCGCGCGGTACGGTGGCACCAGCGGCGATGTCCGCAGGCGTCACATCTTCGCCCACGAATAAGCTGCTTTCAAAAATATGCACACCAGAAATAAATGGGATAGTCAGATCTGTGGTTAGCGGTTTGTTTACGCCGACAAAGGTCGAATCGTAAAAGCAGTTGTTGCCGTCGAAGGAGCCAATCAGCACCTGGCCATCTACCGCGTAATTGGCGCAGGGGTTGTTGTCGCCAGAACCGCCGCCGCTCACCACGCTGTTGTCGACAGAATTGTCAATGTTGGTTGGCTGTACTACTACATCGCCACCACCACAGGCCATCAGGGCTGCGGCCAGCGCGTTTAACGCAATCAGATGCTTGAATTTCATGTAAATCGTCTCCTAACGATGAATGTCGTTGTCATTGGTTTTCGGTGAGGCCAGCTCTGACGGCCGGTGTCTTGCTCACTTAGGGCCGAGATACTAGCGTGCCAAAATGACACTCAGCAGACAGATTTATGGCGATTCGAAGACATATGCGTGACATTTGCTTATCACTTTTATGACAAGACCGCGTGTACTTCAGCGCAATAAACGTTGATTTAAGCGCCAAACCGCGGGCCATCAACGGCCTATTCCCAGGCTGTCGCGAGACGCGAAATTGGAGGTTTGTGCTAGGCTCATTGGAGACATTTAACTACCAGGGTCCACTGCCCCATACATAACTGGCCCCATTCGCAGGATATATCGCGTTGATCAAAGCACTACACCGCCTGACTCCCTTGTTGCCAGGGCTACTTTGGGCCACGACTAGCTGGGCCAGTACGACGCTTTCTTTGCAGCTTCCCAGCGACCACGAGTTTCGCTTTGGCGGCTACTATGCGGCCGAAGATCAGGGCTACTACGCCGACGAAGATATTGACCTCGACATCCGCAGCGGCTACAGCAATCAAGGCCAACAGCTAGACCCTGTTGCCGAAGTCATCGAAGGCCGCGCTCACTTCGGCGTGGCGGGTATGGAATTGCTTTACCACCCCAAAACGTCCGCCAGTAGCGTGCGTATTTTGGCGCCGGTGTTCCAGCAGAGCGCGGCGTCACTGTTCAGCCTGCGCGATATGCCCCTGAATAAACTGCAAGATTTAGCTGGCAAACGCCTGGCCTACGACGGCAATAGCGGCCTCATTTACGAGCTCCGCTCCCTTTTGCGGCAGCTGGGGGTCGATACCGGGCAGATTACGTTTATCAATACGGCAGTCTCGCTGGAGACACTGACCGAGCAGCGTGCAGACGTGGTGCTCGGCTACAGCCCTCACCTTCGCTATGCCGCCTACGCCGCAGCCGTTGAACTCAATGAGATGACGCTGAGTAATTTTCACCGGCGCTTTTATGGCGAGGTATTGTTTACCAGTGCGGCCTTTGCGAAAAAACACCCCCACAAAGTGCAAGACTTTTTGCAGGCCAGCCTGAAAGGCTGGGAATTTGCGCTAACGCAACCCCAGCAAACTGTAAACGCTCTGTTAAAAGGCTACCCCCGCAATCACCTGCGGCAAAACAATCTACCCAGCTACAACCTCTTTTTGGCCGAAGCCATGCGCAGCTGCGTGCAATTCCCGGCCGTACCCGTGGGCTTCTCAGACCCGATTCGCTGGCAGGTCATCGTCGACTCGCTGCTACTCGTGGGCGCCATCGACAGGCCGTTAAATGTAGCGGAGCTACTGTGGCAACCCGCCGACAGCTCGGGCAATTACAGCGAGCTCCTGCCATTGCTGGCCGGCCTGTGTCTGGCCATGGGATTAGTTGTGGTATTTGTGGCGCGCGGTCAATACAAGCCGTTGCTGATTGTTCTGGCCGCCACGGTAGTACTGGGCACCGCACTGGTTGAACAGTGGTTAGTGATTCAAAAATACGAACTGGTGCGGGTCAACCAGCTGGAAAACAATATGCAAATGCGCGCCCAAATAGAAGGCGCCCTCAACAACACCCTCACCGGCATCCACGGTTTAGCCACCCATGTGAGCGCCCAGCCGGCGATTACCCCTGCGGATTTTAGTCGCTTCGCAGCCGCCATGATGCGTCGCGATCCCAGCATCCGGAACGTCGCCCTGGCACCCGACTTGGTGGTCAAATACGTCTACCCGCTTCAGGGCAACCAAGCTGCTATAGGCTTGGATTACCGCAAAAACCCCTCGCAGCGCGACGCCGCTTTTCGAGTGCGCGATCGAGGTGAAATGGTATTGGCCGGCCCTGTTGAATTGGTGCAAGGCGGCACGGCATTTATTGCACGGGCCCCGATTTTCGTCGCCGACGATTCGGGCGACCTCTCTTTCTGGGGGCTGGTTGCCGCCCCCATCGATGCGCAGCGCCTATTGTTGCGCGCGGGCTTAGACCCCACCGGGCTGATCACCCCGGACAACAGCTCGCCCGGCGGCCGTATTGCCATTCGCGGCAAAGACGGCAAGGGCACCCTGGGCGATGTGTTCTATGGTGATCGAAAGATATTTGACCACCCGGATGCTGTCACTGTGCCCATTAGTATTGGCAACGACAGCTGGCTACTGGCGGCATTACCGCCGCTCAATAGCGCGCTGGCGCCGCAAACCCTGATCGGCACGCGCACCTCTGCCGCGCTGGTTTTCATTATTTTTTGCTTGCTGATTGAGTTGCTGCGCCGGCAGGAGAAAAAGCGCATACGCTACGAGGAAAACATTCGGCAAAATCAAAAGTTACTCACCGAAATAGGCGATATGGCGCAAGTGGCTGGTCTGCGCATTGTCAATGGCAGCCTGATTACAGAAATTAGCGATCACGCCTTCGACATTATGCGCATAGAGCGGCGCAGCCCACCCTTTTCCGCCGATGACCTCACTCAAAACTTAAGCCGTGTGGCTGGCCTGAAACTGTTGTTTGTCATGCGGAAATGCCAGGAGTCCGGCGAGCGCCAGCAAACCGAAATTCAGGTGGATCGCGAAGGGTCGGCCAGTCAGTGGCTCAAAGTAATTTTCAGCCCCCAAAGTAACCGCGAATTGATTGGCGCAATCCAGGATATTACGCGCCAAAAGGTCAACGAGAATACCATTCGCGAACAGGCCACCATGGACCGGATCACCCAGCTACCCAACCGCTGGTTCTTTACCGAACAGGCCGCAATCGAACTCACCAAGGCCAAGCGCGAAGGCACTAAAGTCGCGCTGCTGTTTATTGACGTGGACAATTTCAAATCCATCAACGATTCGCTGGGTCACGCCACGGGCGACGACTTCCTGCGGGCCATAGCCGCTCGCTTGAAGGCCTGCACGCGCGAGTCGGACGTTGTAGCGCGTCTCGGGGGCGATGAATTCACTGTGTTGCTCACCAATATCGAAGATTATAAGAATGCCTTCAAGGTGGCTGAGCAAATTATTCGTTCGATGAATCAAGCGTTTATGCTATTGGGCAACCAAATTTTCTCCAGCGTCAGCATCGGCATATCCATTTTTCCGGACGACGCCACTAATACCGAAACACTGTTAAGTCACGCCGATCAGGCCATGTATGCCAGTAAACAAAGCGGCAAAAATAACGCCAGCTTCTTTACCCTGGCTATGCAGGAACACTCGGAGCGCCAGCATTGGATCTACAATGAACTGGTGCAAGCCATAGAGCACGACGAACTTTCGGTGGCCTACCAACCCATATTCAACTTGGCCGATCAAACCATTGCCGATTGTGAGGCCCTGGCGCGCTGGACCCGCCCCGACGGCCAAAATATTTCACCGGTAGAGTTTATTCCCGTGGCTGAGAGCTCGGGACTGATTAGCCGGCTGGATATTTTGGTGTTGCGCAAAAGCTTAGCGCTGCTGTCAAAAATCGACGAGGTAGGCGTATCCGTCAATATTTCACCCAGGTTGTTTCACGAAACCGAAAAAGGCTTTACCAGTTGGCGCAAACTAGTAATGGATCACGAGGATAAAACGCGGGTTACCGTGGAAATTACCGAGCGCTTGTTGGTTGACGACCGGCTCGATGTAGAGTCGCTTTTGGCTGAATTGCAGCACGAGGGCATGGCGATCTCACTCGACGATTTTGGTACCGGCTATTCGTCGCTAAGCTACCTCTCGCGCTTTAACGTGAACAAATTAAAAATTGATCGCTCCTTCGTGATGGCCATTGGCCGCAGTAAAACCCAGGAAACCTTGATTGAAACTATCCTGAGCATGGGCGACAAACTCGGCATCGACGTGGTGGCCGAGGGCATTGAAACACAAGAGCAACTGCAGTTTTTAAGTACACGCGGCTGTCGCTATGGCCAGGGCTACCTGCTGGGCAAACCCATGCCAGAAACTCAACTCATTGAATTGGTGAGAGAAAAAAATGCGCTCCAACAACCTGGTTAATCGTCTATTGACTGCAAGTTATCTGGCACTTTGCGCTGGCGGCCCCGCGCTTGCCGGCGATCTGAGCCTGACCCTGCTACACGGCGACAACTACACTGTCGAGCCCGAACAACAAACGACGGCCACCGTGGAATACGTAAACCGCTGGACCCACGGCGACCTGTTTGTGTTTGTCGACTACAAGCACTTTCCAGACAGCGATGCAGACGATACCTGGTATGGGGAGTTCTCGCCGCGCATTAAATTTTACGACGGTAAAATGCCCGCCTACGCTGCTTTTACCTGGGAAAAGGGCAAGGGTAAGACCGAGGCCTATCTGGGTGGTCTGGGTACTGACTTTAAGATTCCGGGTTTTATTTTCGCCAAAGCCAATGTGTATTACCGCGACGCCCCCAACCTGGACGGACACAGCTGGCAAACGACCATCAGCTGGGCTTATCCCTTTATCGATGGCAAGCTAATTGTCGATGGATTTGCAGACTGGGTTTTCAGCTCTGAAGAAGGCGAGCCAAACTTACACTTTAATCCGCAGATTAAGTGGGATATGCAGCGCAGCTTTAATACGTCACTGCGCTGGTACCTGGGGCTGGAATACGATTATTGGAGCAATAAGTTCGGCATCGATGACGCGCTGGCCGACAGCAATCAAAATACCGCCAGCCTGCTCATTAAGGCGCACTTCTAGGCGCCAATCATCAGTTAGTGGTTGTGGCCGCCCACGCCGTGCGCGTGGCCATGGGCCACTTCATCGGCCGTGGCATCGCGGACTTCCAGCACTTCAATATCAAACGTGAGGGTTTTACCGGCGTAGGGATGGTTGGCGTCCACATCCACATTAAATTTGCCCACCTTAATGACCACGGCATCTTGCGGGCCCTGCTCGGTATTAATAGCCACCGTCATGCCGGCGCGCAGCTTATTCTTTAGTTTGGCGTGATCGACCAGGTGTTTAATGGGAATGCGCTGGGTGGCGCCGTCCTGGCGCTTTCCGTAGGCCTCTTCGGGACTGAGGGTCAACGACACCTTGGCGCCAGCAACCTGGCCTTCCAGGCCCTTTTCCATGGCGGGCAGGAGATTTTGGTAACCGTGCAGATACAGTACGGGATCGCCATCGCGCGAAGTTTCCAATAGGGTGTCGGCTTCTTTGAGGTCGTAGTGAAAACTGACGACTTTATCCTGGCTGATAGTCATGGCAAGGCGCTCGCTGGTAAAAAAGGGCGCAAGTATGGCGAGCCCCTCCGGCCTTGGCAAGCACTTGCGCCGGCTCCAACGCAGGACTCAAGCTATCTGGGCGCGATTGATACGCCCCAGTCATTTCGCACTATAAGGTCTGATTAAACGGCCGACAGGCTTTGCCACAGCGTCTGCCAGCCCTGCTGTCGCACACAATCCACGCCATCCAATAGCATGTGTACCAGTAGACCCACCCCCAACCATCGGCTTTTCGGCCAGAGCGCCAACAGGCCATACACCGGCCACACGGGCCAAAGGTGGAGCGGGTGGTAGGTAATGCTGCAGCGCTCGGGGTCGTACAGCGGATTAGCGAGCAAGTGATCCAGATCCACCAGCAAAGTGGCCATCATCCAGAACCAAGCCCATCGCCAGCGAGGCCCGGCACAGAGCCGCGCCAGCAGTAATGGCACCAAAAAATGCAATACGAGGTGCCCAATAGCCGCAAAGTTCACTGTCGCTCATCCCCAGTTATGTATACTCATGCTGACAAACAGCGTATTTGCTAGCAAATCTTGCCCAATTGCGCCGAGCGGGGCAGAGCCGGCAAAGACACCTTGAGTTGCGGCCGACATAGCCTACAATCCGCCACTTTACCCCAACCACGAGGGCAACCACAGCCAATGAACTGGTCTATTGACGATTCCCGGGAACTGTACAACATCACTCACTGGAGCGATGGCTATTTCGATGTGAACGACCGGGGCGAGCTCATCGCCCGGCCAGATCCCGATCAGCCCAGACATGAAGTCAGTTTGATGGCGCTGGTGGAACAGGCCCGCGCCAAGGGCATGACCACGCCCCTGCTTGTGCGGTTTAACGACATATTGCACGACCGGGTTGACCGCCTGTGTAGCGCCTTTGCCGGCGCCCGCGAACGTTTGGGTTACGAGGGCCAGTACCGCGCCGTTTACCCCATTAAAGTGAACCAGCAACACGACGTGGTGGAGCAGCTGCTGCTGCACGGCGGCCAAGAGCGATTTGGTCTGGAGGCCGGATCAAAGCCAGAATTAATGGCGGTCATCGGCCTGGCCAAGCCCGGCTCGGTGATTGTCTGCAACGGCTACAAAGACCGCGAGTATATTCGCACGGCCTTGATTGCCGAACACATCGGCCACCAAGTGTACATTGTGGTGGAAAAGATGTCGGAGATGACCCTGGTGCTGGACGAGGCGGAAAAGATGGGTGTGTCGCCGCGCATGGGTGTGCGCGTGCGCCTAGCCTCCCAGGGCAAGGGCAAATGGCAAAGCAGCGGCGGCGAAAAATCCAAGTTTGGTCTGTCGCCTACGCAAATTTTGAGCATGGTAGAGACGCTGCGCAGCCGCAACAAGTTGGATGCACTGCAGTTGGTGCACTACCACCTGGGTTCGCAGCTGGCCAACATTCGCGACATCCAGCACGCCCTGCGCGAAGCCGCACGCTATTTTGCCGAGCTACATGCACTCGGCGCGCACATTAAGTGGGTCGACGTCGGTGGCGGCCTGGGTGTCGATTACGAGGGCACCACCAGCTCGCAGTCGTCCTGTTCGACCAATTACTCCATGCAAGAGTACGCCAATAAAGTGGTCACTGCGCTCATGGACATCTGCAGCACCCACGATATCGCACACCCGAATATTATTTCCGAATCGGGCCGGGCCATGACCGCCCACCACGCCGTGTTGATCACCGATGTGATCGGCGTCGAAGAAACCGTGGGCTACAAATTGCCACAGCCCGTTGAAGACGACGAGCCGGTTATTTTGCAGGACCTGTGGCAGGGGTTTAAGAATATTTCTCGCCGCACGGCGCTGGAAATTTATCACGATGCGGTTTACGCCATTGGCGAGGCGCACAGCCTCTATGTGCACGGTGCGCTGAACCTCCAGGAGTGGGCGCGCGCCAGCGAAATTTACGCCGCCAGCTGCGTTAAAGTGCGCGACATTCTGCAGAATAACCCCGGTGTGCACGCCGAGATTTTAGATGAATTGAACGAAAAGCTGGCCGATAAAGTATTCTGCAACTTTTCCCTGTTCCAGTCGCTGCCCGATGCTTGGGCCATCGGCCAGATTTTCCCGGTATTGCCGCTGCACTACCTGGACCGTCGCCCCGAGCGCCGCGGCATTCTGCAAGACATCACCTGCGATTCAGATGGCAAGCTAGACAAATATGTGGAGGGCGAAGGCATCGAACCCACACTGCCCATGCCCAAAGTGGACGACGACAAACCCCTTTACCTCGGCATGTTCATGGTGGGTGCCTATCAGGAAATTCTTGGCGACCTGCACAACCTGTTTGGCGACACCCATTCCATGCACGTCGAATTCCGACCCGATGGCAGCTACGACATTCTGAACCCGCTCATGGGCGATACAGTAGCCGATATGCTGTCCTGTGTGGATTTCGACGTCGACCAGATCATTAGCAGCTACCGCGATAAACTGGCGGCCAGCGGCATAGATCCAAAAATTCAAGCCGAATACCTGGCTGAACTGGAAACCGGCATGTCCGGCTACTCCTACCTGGAGG
>NZ_JBTUOC010000098.1:0-7833 GCF_058345725.1 Simiduia sp.
CACCGACACCTATGAAAAGCAGTTGCCCAATTTAGTTAAGCAGGGCCGTGTCTCTATGTCGGATTTGGATAACGCAGTGCGCAACGTATTGCGTATCAAAGTAAAGCTTGGGTTAATGGAAAATCCAATGCCCCCGGCAACCAATGATAAGGCGATGCTCCAGCCAGATGCCTTGGCCGCTGCCCGCGCTGCGGCACGCGAGTCATTCGTATTGCTGCAAAACAATCGAGGCCTGCTACCGCTTAATAAAAGTCAACGCGTAGCGCTAGTTGGGCCGCTGGCCGACGTGCCTCACGAGCAATTAGGTACTTGGATCTACGACGGCGATAAAAAAGATAGCCAAAGTCTGCTGCCAGCGTTGCGTCAATACCTTGGTGAGCAGCGAGTAATATTTGCACCAACTTTGGCCAACAGTCGGGACAGGTCGACAGCGGCCTTCGATAGTACCCTGGCAGCGGTAGCGGCTGCGGATGTTATCTTGTTTTTGGCGGGTGAAGAGTCAATCTTGAGTGGTGAAGGCCACAGCCGTGGTGATATCAGCTTGCCGGGTGCCCAGCAACAATTATTGGCAGCCCTACATGAAACAGGGAAACCTATTGTGATGGTTATAATGGCGGGCCGTCCAATAGAATTGGCAAGTGCCACTGAACAGGCTGACGCCATCATGATGGCCTGGCATCCAGGCACTATGGCGGGGCCCGCTTTGGTGGATGTTTTGTTCGGCGACCACGCCCCCGTTGGTAAGTTGCCCTTAACTTGGCCCATTGCCGAAGGCCAAATACCCGTGTATTACAATCAACTGGCTACTGGCCGGCCAGCCACTTCGGAAAATTACACACGCATCGAGGCCATCGAGCAGGGTGTGTTCCAGCACGTACCCGGCAATTCGTCAAACCACCTGGATTATGGCCATCTGCCACAGTACCCCTTTGGTTTTGGGTTAACCTACACGGAGTTTGATTACGACGCGATCAAGCTTGCCACTCCCGTTGTAAGAAAGGACGGCATTGTAAAAGTTAGCGCAAAAATCACCAACAAGGGGCGGCGTTCAGGAACAGAAATAGTTCAGTTGTACGTGCGCGACAAGATAGCGAGTGTCGCCCGCCCAGTACGCGAACTTAAGCAGTTCAAGCGCGTGACCCTGGCGCCGGGTAAATCGACCGTAGTTCAGTTCGAAATCCCCGTAAGTCAATTAGGATTTCACGATCAGCGTATGAACTATATTGTGGAGCCTGGCCATTTCGATCTTTGGATTGCACCTCACGCCCAGGCTGGCCTAGCAACAAGTTTTGAAGTGATCCAGTGATAGGTTGAACAGAGTTTTTCCTGGTCACCTTGTTACGAGCAGCTTAGCTCGATAGTCCTTTCCCTTAGACTTTGTGCCCGGTTACCGCCGGGCTTTTTTCTACTTCGGAGATTTTGGCCTAAAAGCGACGAGTAGAACCAGAAGTCGTACCTAGCCGAACGATATATCTGGCGCTCTGGACTAATTTTGCCCTTGCAACTGCTAGCGATCTTTCGGAATAGACTTCCGAAGCGTGGGAGTAACCAGTTGCAGGAATACAGTAGCCGATTCGGTGTGCTGTGAAATAACAATAATGTAAAGAGTACAAATGCAATGAAAAACTTAATCAATAGATGGGTCGCCTGGCGACACACTGGTAGGCGGCTGCTGCAGAACTTCATGGCCGCTTGCCTGTGCGCCTGTATTTCAACAGTGGCGAAGGCGCAATTTGTCCACACGGATGGTACCGATATCGTGGATGCCAATGGTGAGCGCTTGTATTTGAGTGGTATAAACCTGGGAAACTGGTTGCTGTGGGAGGGTTACCTCATGATGGGGGATTTCAATTACCGCACCCATACGCAATTTTTAAACGATCTTAGTCGTGCTTTTGGTAGCATGGATAATGCAAAGGCCTTTGAGCATCAATGGCGTTTACACTACGTAGACGACAAGGCTATTGCCGATCTTAAGGCGCTCGGTTTTAACAGTGTGCGCGTCCCCTTTCATTACAATATGTTTTGGCAAAATGGCAGTTTGAGCGATCACGGTTTTCAGTATTTTGATCGGGTAATCGAAGCAAGTCGCGCTCACGGCATTTATGTCTTACTCGACATGCACGCCGCGCCGGGCTACCAAAATCCGGGAGACCATGCCGACAACTTGGACTCCAACGCGAGCCAGCCGCGCGACAGTGTGAAATTTTGGGATGGCGATAATGTGTGGATTGCAAGCCAGGTGTGGCGTCACATAGCCAATCGCTATAAAGACGAACCGGTAATATGGGGCTATGACCTGATTAACGAACCCGTTCCACAACCGGGGCGGGAGTTTGAACTTTTAAACTCACTGGTCGCGTTGCGCAATGCCATCCGCGAGGTGGATGATAATCACATTATTGTGGCCGAGGGATCGTGGTGGAGTTCGGATTTAACCAAGTTGGACTGGACCGATCCCCAGGTTCAAACGGCGTCAGGCGTATACCAACAGTGGGATGACAAATTAGTCTACCAGTTACACCACTACGGCCCACTATCCGACACTTTAGGGCGAGAGGCATTAACCAATCGCTTAGGTATTCCGCTGATTATTGGCGAATACGGCGAGACAGATAACGGCAATTTAGCTGCAATCACTCAGTGGGCAAAACAGTCGCTTGCGGGCTATTTTCCGTGGTCATTCAAAAAAATGTCGCATGATAAAACGCTTTGGACTATCCCTCCAAATGCTGCTTACAATGCCGTCAAAGACTTTATCAATCACGGTACACCGCTGCCGGCGGGCACCTACGAGGCAATGCTGAATTTTGCGAAAGATAACACGCGCAATGGGCACGGCAGCCATCAATGGCATCAAGGATTCTATGAGGCCATTGAGCCGAATGCTAACGCCGACGAGCCTGAAAGCACCGGTTGCGACCAGCAATCTGCACGCTACAGTTTGCCCGGCACTGTGCAGGCTGAACAGTTCTGTGACAGTCTGGGAATACAAACGGAAAGCACCGGTGATATTGGCGGCGGTGAAAACATTGGCTGGATCGACAGCGGGGATTGGGTTGCTTATTCCGTGCATATTGCCGAGGCCGGCGAGTACCGGTTTGCACTGCGTGTGGCGTCACCGGAGCCATCTGCATCATTTGACATTGCCCTGAATGATCACGTGGTTGCCTCTGTACAAACCCCGGTAACGGGGGGGTGGCAAAATTATCAGACCGTTGTTACGCCACTGCAGTACTTTGCTGAGGGCGAATATCAATTGCGACTTAATTTTACCGCTCCGGGGGTCAATATAAATTGGCTAGCTCTTGAGGCGGCTGCCAACGACGACGGCTCAAACAGCCCCTGCCAGGGCATTTATACGAATCTGCCTAATCGATTACAGGCAGAGGACTATTGTGACATGCAAGGTGTGCAAACAGAGGCCACTTCCGATACCGATGGCGGTGAAAATGTTGGCTGGATAGACAGCGGCGACTGGTTGCAGTTTGGCGTGCGACTCGATGCCGCTCAACAATTGCTGTTGAGCGCGCGCGTGGCTTCGCCGAGCAGTGGTGCGCGTATGGAATTCTCCCTGAACGGTGTGAACTTGGGTGGTTTTGATATATCCGCCACCGGTGGCTGGCAGGCGTGGCAAACAGTGACAATGCCTGTAATGATGGGCGCCGGCGAACACAATTTGCGGGTTAATTTCACTAGCGGCGGCGTTAATGTGAATTGGATTGAATTTGTTGAAGCGGAAGATGAGTCAGAGTCACCTGGCGAGCCAGATGAGGCCTTACAGGCGGGCATCTATGTAATTGTCAACGACTTCTCAGGCCGTGCATTGGATGTCGCCGACGTCTCTGAAGCCAATGGCGCCAATGTTCAGCAATGGCAATACTCAGCAGGTCTCAACCAGCAATGGTTGCTAACGCCACTTGGCAGTGGGGAATATCGCGTCAGTGCTCAGCACAGCAGTGCGTGTTTGGATGCCGATGCGGGCAGCAACAATGTTCACCAGTGGCACTGTACCGACAATGCTAATCAGCGTTGGTACGCTGAATTGCAAACTGATGGTAGCTATCAATTGCGTTCGCAAGGTGATGGCATGTTGCTCGAAGTGAGCGGCGACCAAAATGGTGCCAATGTGCAATCGGGCAGTGATAACCAGTTACCACAGCAGCGCTGGCGATTTAATCGGGTTAACTAGCTCTAGCTGGCCATGTCCTTTCAGCAGCCTCTGGGCTTGGCGGTTGTGGACTTGATTGCTCTGGGTTGAATTAATATCGACTCAGCGCAGTTGTCGGCATGCCTTTATTGCTGGAATAGACCGCCAAAGCTGAAGGGCGCGCCTAAGTGGCGTTGATGACATTGACTCAGTGTTCATTAAACAACGGCTATCAGTTTGAACAACGCCAGCAATTTGCTGGCGTTTTTTCACACTTACAGTGAAGATTGATTCGCCCTTGGTTAAGACGCCGCGCTCGGTTGCGCTACCAGTCTCGTTTAATGGTTAGGAGATTATCCAGGCGAAGCCCCCCTTCCGACATGGCGGCGCGATGTATTTCTACGCGCTCTATATCTTGAGGGTTTGGAATTTTCAGAATGTAGCTTTCGGGTGCGATATAGTCGCGTCGCGCATCCAGCGGAAGGGCGTGGATTTTGTGCCAACTATCTTCGTTGTATTGGCGATGTACCGTGGCACCCGTATTGCTATAAGCGATAATTTGTATGTGCTGTTCATGGGGAGCTGTGGTTACTGGCGCGGCGACATTGCGCGGTGTGGTCCAGGCCCGTACAAGTCTGTGGGTACCATTGTCGACAGAAATGTGTAGCATCAGTGTGTCGGCCAGGCTCAAACTGGCATATCCCGAGAAGGGTAGCGCCAGGGTCGCAATCACTAAAATCTTATACAGTTTGTTTATCATGGTGGGTGATCCTTTAGTCAATGGATTAGGGCGACTATTGCGCCGTTACCTGCCAGCGAATGGTTGTCGACGAGAGCGACTCAGCATCTTTCCGGATCACTCCGGTTTGGTCAGTCACGACGGCCTTGATTTCGTAGTCGCCGATTTGCGGATTCGGCAGGTCAAAATGTTTGGCCGAACCACTGGCAACCAGTGCGTCGTTGATATACCAGTCGACACTCTGTACTTCGCCTTGATGTACCGACGCAATCGAATAGCGCGGGCGCTCTTTGCGGTCGTGATAATAGCGGTGTTCAGAGAGCGGCAAACTTTTGTGCACGGGCTTGGCTTTTTGATACACACGCAGGGCCCAGGCTTCCGCATTGACTGCGTGGAAAGGATTTGCGCCGGCGCCGTTCATTTGCGAATTTTTGGTGGGCCGCCAGACCCCACTGTTTCGATAGATGCCACCCTCAAAGAGTCCTACTTTACCCTCTGCCACAGTCAAGTGGGCCGTGGGCGCTAGCCAGTGTTGCCATTTTACGGTCTCAAGATCGTGGTTGAGAGTGACATTGGCGTTGCGCGGTTCGGCGGTCAAGGGGGCAGAGCTGCCGCCGTACTCATCGGCCAAGCCGCCAAATACGTGCGCGATCTCGTGAATGCTCACCCCGGCGCTGGTAGGGGTGGCGGTGGAGGTGGCCACGCCGCCGGCTACACCGCCATATCTTTCGCTATTCACTAATACCAATACCACGTCGTACTGGGGGAAGTGTTCGGCTGCCACTCCCTTGGCAATGCCGGCGTCTGAACTCACAATTCGCGTGGCGCTCGAGCAACCTTTGCAGCTCTTGAAGTAAGTGTCTTTGACAATGTTGGGCTCCACCGTTTTATCGGTTAGCCCAGAGTCATTGGAAACAACGCCCACTGCGTGAATATTCCACGCTGATCGGTGTACCGAGATTTCGTGAAAGCTGAGAAAAGTCTCGGCAAAGTTTAATGCGGTTAGCTTAAATTTCTCCGACTCCTCTGCGGTAAATCCATCGCCGAGCACTACCAGGTCTACGCCTTCACCGTCGTGTCGGCCAGTAAGCGTCACCGGGCCCAAACCTTCCCAATGTGTCGGCGAGGGGAGCACGGGGAATTTTTCGGTACAACGAGTTGTACCCGTATCGTTCAGGCCAATTGCAGAAATTGGCGTGACGCAGGCGGAGAGCAGCTTCCCTTCATCTGCGGTTGCGGGCGTAAAGCTGACCTGCTGAAATTGTTCAACATAGCCGTCGTCCTCTAGCTGCCACTGAACGAGGGGCTCAGCTTGAGCGGTAAAATCTCGATCGAAAATATGAAAGTCCAGAGTCAAGGCATGGCCGCTAACGGGGACTTGGTTGATGCTCAGACCTTGCACTTCAGGTGCGTATCCGTGTGCGCCTATCCCGCGGGCAATTTCCTCGGCGTTGCTGAGGCCGTCGTTGTCTGAATCGGCATAGGCACCGTCCGTCGCGTCCAGGGGGTTGAGCCCCCAGTTAGCTTCGGCGCCGTCAAGTAGGCCGTCGTCGTCGCTGTCTTGCTGGGCGGGATCGGTACCTAACAAGTTTTCACGTGCGTCCACTAACCCGTCGTTGTCGGTATCGGTGAGTTCGCACGCGGCTTTAACTTCCAGTTTTATCAGCTCGGCCTTGTAGCCCACAATTCTTAGGGTTTCCTTTTGACCGCTCAGGCGTTCAATGGTGTACCACTGGGTAATAGGTGTTTTGACTTCGGCAATATCCAAGGTGGGCTCAATCACCCGCTCATCTTCCGCGCGGGTGATTTGAATGTAGCGATTGCCCCACCAATCGCCCTGCATGTAGGTCACGCCGAGTTGATAGCTGCTACAAAATATATTGTCCAGCGAATAGTCCAGGTTAATTTTGTAGTAAATAGAGGGCGTGCTGCTGCGAAACTGGGCATCGCCGCTGAAGCTTTCTGGCGTCAGCTGTGCGTTCAAGTGGTGCTTGGGTGCGAGTTGATTAAACAGCGCTTCGGTAAATGCACCGTCTGTAGCCTTTATGTCGGAAAAATCTTCGACAAGGTAGTACTCGGTGACGGTTTGAACAGGCGTCAATGGGCGTTGTTCGAGAAATTCCTGGATTGGGTCTATGGGCGTTTCGCCAGCTTCCGGCTCGGCGGGTGGCTGCTCAGCTTCCTCTGAAGCGGGCGGCTGTGTTGTACCCGCCGGTGACTCTGTCACTGGTGGCGAGTTGGAATCCGGTTGGTCTGTCTCGGACGGCGCCTGATCGACGGGTGCGTCGGTTGGCCCCCCATTGGGTTGGCTGGTGTCGCTGTTTTCGCCGACGGCGCCAGAGGCCACATCACTTAAGCGGCTGTCACCGCCCCCGCCGCCTCCGCAGGCAAGAAGGCTGGCGCAGAATACGATTAGAAACGTCGCACGAAAATACATAAGCTTGGCTCGCGGTTAATAGAAAAGGTTGTGATAGGGGGATAGTAGGGCGCGAGGGAGGCAGCGCCCATTCGCCGAATGGCCAAAAAATGGCCTAGGCCATAGAGCTCAATGGCGACCTTTTGGGTGCAGTGCACCTTGGCTGAGGTGTTGCAGGGGCGGTTCGACCCAGTGGTTGTGGGAGCGGGGCGGCGGGTAAATCTTTTTGGACGTGCAGGCCTGCGAGTACTTAGCGGCGAGGGCGCGGCGGCCCTGTCTGTTTGGTGATTCAGTGTGTAGGGCACCGCGCAGGCGGCGCCTTACTGGGCGTTAGCTTCAGTGCTAGTCGAAACTGTGCTCGCTGGCGGGGAAGACACCGTTTTTCACGTCGTCTGCGTATTTCAACAGCGAACCGGGAATGTCGCCTGCCTCCAGTAGAAAATTCTTTGAAAATTTAGGCGGGTGTTCGGTGAGGCCGAGAATATCGTTGATCACTAAGACCTGTGCATCTGTGTCTTTACCGGCGCC
>NZ_JBTUOC010000099.1:0-23362 GCF_058345725.1 Simiduia sp.
CACTGGTAGCGGCAAGACCACCACGCTGTACGGTGCGCTCGGCGAGTTAAATACCCCCGACAAAAAGATCATTACCGTAGAAGATCCGGTGGAATTTCAATTGCCTCGCATTAGCCAGGTGCAGCTACACGAAAAAATTGGCCTGACTTTTGAACGGGTACTTAGGGCGACTTTACGGCAAGACCCGGATATTTTGTTGGTGGGCGAAATCCGCGATAGCAGCTCGGCTGAAATAGCGCTCCGGGCAGCGATGACCGGTCACCTGGTGTTATCTACCTTGCATACCAACGACGCAGTATCTTCTGCCTTGCGCTTGATCGATATGGGGGTCGATCCCTATCTGGTAGCCGCCTCGGTGAAGGCCATTGTCGCGCAGCGGCTCGTTCGACGCGTGTGTGAAAGTTGCATTGGACCCTATGAACCAAATGCCAATGAGCGGCAGTTGGTTGCGCTCGGCCAGCGTCGGTTTAATTTGTCATCGGCCAAATTGGTAAAAGGCAGTGGTTGCCCTCACTGTTTTAATACGGGGTATCGCGGTCGGATTGGCGTGTTTGAATTGTTGGAAATAAACAACGCAATGGCCGATGCGTTGCGCGATAACAATGTGCGCGCTTTCAATGAAGTGGTGCACCGCGATCCCAAATTTAAGACCCTCATGTTTAGCGCACTGGAATTTGCCCTGCAGGGAATTACCACACTGGAAGAGGTTATGCGGGTGTCTGCTCAGGTGGAAGATGAAAGCCCAGAGGATCAACTGATCCCCGGTGAGGACTCTGAGGCTATTCGGTCTGAGGGAGAGACTCACTGATGCCGGTGTACAAGTTTACCGGGCGGGATGCCAGTGGGGCGAAGGTATCTGGCATCTTAGAGGGGGCCTCTGCGGACGCCATCGCCTCGGCGCTAGTAGGGCGCGGCGTCACGCCACTGCAAGTGATAGAGGCGGCGCAAATTGAAAGCTGGTTTGATCAGCTGAATGAGAGTCTGGCCAGCAAAAAAGTTGAAACCGCAGACCTGGTGATGTTCTGCCGGCAGATGTACACCATTACGCGCGCCGGCATTCCGCTCATGAAAGGTTTACAGGGTTTGGCGAAATCTATGAGCCACCGCCATTTCCAACGGGCCTTGGAAGATATTGTGACTCGCCTCGAAAGCGGTGTTGATCTATCCACCGCCATGCGCTTTCACCAAGATATTTTCAGCAGTTTGTTCTTGTCCATGGTGCAGGTGGGTGAAAATAGCGGTCAGTTAGAGCAGGTTTTTGACCAAATGAGTTTCTATCTCGAGCGAGATTTGGAAACACAAAAATCCGTTAAGGCCGCGTTGCGCTACCCGATGTTTGTCATGATTGCCTTGGCGGCCGCCATGGTGGCCATTAATATCTGGGTTATCCCAGCTTTCGCCGACATGTTCAAAAAATTTGATGCCGAGCTGCCACTGCCGACGATCATACTATTGGCGATTTCCGATTTTTTCGTGACCTATTGGCCGCACATGTTGGTGGCGTTGGCAGTGGTAATCGTGGGCGTCAAACAATATCTAAAGACAGAGGTGGGCGCGTTAAAGTGGGGTCGCTATAAGTTGCGGTTGCCCATTGTTGGCGATATTTTGGAGCGTGCCACGGTCGCGCGTTATTGCCGGGCCTTTGCGCTGATGCTGAAATCCGGGGTGCCCATCGTTCAGGCGTTAGAGCTGTGTGCCAAGGCGATTGACAACCCTTATCTAGCGGAAAAAATACATAAAATACGCTCGGGCATTGAGCGGGGCGACTCTATGGTGCGCACTCACCAAGCCAGTCAGATGTTTAGTCCATTGGTTATGCAAATGATTTCGGTGGGTGAGGAGAGTGGTCAGGTAGACAGCTTGTTAGAGGAGATGGCCGCCTTTTACGAGCGCGAAGTGGATTACGATCTCAAGAAGATTGGCGATCGAATTGAGCCTATTCTTATCGTCGTGATGGCCGTGTTTGTGCTGATATTGGCATTGGGTATTTTCTTGCCAATGTGGAGCATGTACGACGTACAAAAACGATGAGCAATCGGGAGCCGGGCAAGCATGGCCTGTTTGAATTCGCTATTGTGCTGCTAGTGGTAGCCCTTTTGGCTGGCGCGGGCTTTCGTTATTTTTCGCGTGTTATCGATCAGACGTGGGCCGTTACGTTGGCGACGCAGGCTCAGGTGTTTGCCTCGGCGGTCGGGCTTTTGCATTTGGCTTGGCAGATCAAAGGCCCCAACTATCAACCGGCGACGGCGAACGAATCGGCGGCAGTGCGCCTTGAGGGCACCGCCATTTACGTTAACAAGTACGGGTGGCCCACGCACACCGACCGTACGCTAAATTACAGTGGTTTGACCGCACAGGGGTGCGCGCAGGTGTGGCTGGCTATTATGCAAAGTCCTGGCGACTTGAAAGTGGTGGAGGGCGAGTTGACCCCCACGCCTGCGTTGCAAGTACAGCGCGTAGGTGATCGAATTTGTCGCTACACCCAATTCAACTATTCGGAGGTGCGACACGCCTTTGATTACGATGTGATAAACGGGCGTGTTTTGATATTGAGCGGTAATCCATAAAGGTCAAATGCCTGTGGCATCGCTCGTTTAAAGTGAAAACCTAAGGTAAACTCTTAAGAAAATGGAATAAATGGTGCAATCAACTATGCTTAGGGACAGAGCAACAGCAGAGTAGCGCTACAAGATGCGACAGATGCCGCTATCGTTAAGGGCACATGCAAGGTCTTTAGGTGAAGCGCTTGATGTTTTTGGGAATAAAAACAGCAGGCTTATAATTTTTAGTTTGGCCATACTGAGTATGAATGTAACGGAGATCATCCATGAATAAAATGCAATCCGGTTTCACCCTGATTGAGCTAATTGCGGTAATCGTGATTTTGGGTATTCTGGCAGCCACTGCCGTGCCCCGGTTTATCAATTTGCAAGATGAAGCCGCAGCTGCCGGTGTTCAGGGTGTTGCCGGCGGAATTACCAGTGCCTCTGCGCTTAACTTGGCCTCCTATCAGGCTACCACTGCATTGGGTACCACCAACAAGCATGTGTTGACCGCCGGTACAACCTGTACAGCTGCTGTCGGCGCTTTGCTGTCTGATGGCGTGCCCACCGGTTACACCATCGGTACCGCTTCTATTGGTACTGTTACTGGCGAAACGACGGATTGCACGGTCACTCGTGGTGGCCAAACTGCAACAGCGAAGATCCATAGCGTTCCTGCTCCCTAATCGCAATGCGTAAAGGCAGGAGACTAAATGCCGCCCCTGGGCGGCATTTTGCGTTGGGCTTTACACTTATCGAGTTGGTGGCGGTGATTCTCTTGGTGGGCATTATCAGTGCCACGGCGGCTAGCCGGTTCTTTGCTGCCAGCGATGCTGCCTTGATGGGCAGCCGCGACGACCTGGTAATGTCTTTGCGCATTGCCCAGCAAAAAGCCATGGATCTAACGGCACCAGTGACCTTGGTAACTACCAGTAATAGCGTGTCGGTAGAAGTCGGTGGCAGCGCTGTTGTCAGCGGTGCTGTTGAATATCCGCTGACCCTTAGGAATGGCGTCACCCTGGCACCGGCAACAGTGTTGGCATTTAACCGTCTGGGCGAAACTAGCGAGACAGTTTTTCAGCTCTCTGCAGGAGGAGAGACCGTCTCAGTATCCGTATCGGCAGCCGGCTATGCCAATTAAAACCCCATACCTAAAACCAGCTGCGCAGCGAGGTGTTTCGCTGATCGAACTCATCGTGTTTATCGTGGTGGTCAGCGTCGCCCTGGTGGGGTTGTTGTCGGTTTTCAATCAATCGGTGATTAACAGTGTGGACCCAATGGTGAGAGTCACCGGCATCGAGTTGGCGCAGGCCAAGCTCGATGAAGTTTTGGCCCGTAAGTTCGATGCCAATACGCCTACCGGTGGTGTCCCTGCCTGTGGCTCTGCGGAGCCCGGTGCTGTGGCTTGTGCCGGCATTAGTCCCGACGGTGCCTATGACGATGTCGGCGACTTTGATGGGCAGGTAGATGCTCCGCTGACAGGTTACACGCTGACAACGCAAGTCACTAACGCCGGCGGCGACTTGGGCTTGCCCGCCCAACAGGCGCGGCGTATTACCGTACAGGTAGCCATGCCCAATGGCGAGACGCTGCAGTTGTCCAGTTACAAGGTGAATTTTTAATGAGCCGGGGATTTACCTTAGTAGAATTAATTACGGTCCTGGTGGTATTTGCCATTTTGGCGGCAATGGGCAGTGGCTTCGTGGTGCGAACCTTTGAAGTTTATACTCAGACCGCCGAGCGCAATACGTTGGTCAGCCGGAGCCGCGCGGTGGTTGAACGCCTGGCTCGTCAATTGCGTATCGCCTTACCTTATTCCGTGCGCATAAGTCCCAGTGGCGAGTGTATTGAGTTTATGCAGCTCAGTGGTGGCAGCAATTATTTTGGTCAGTTACCCGATGTCAATAATGGCGCGCCTGCGACCGCGATAATTGACACGGCGGGGTTTAACCTTTCGATGGGCAGTGCCCTACACGCATCTGTGGGTGCGATGGCGCCGGCAGAGATTTATACCAGTAGTACAACAGCTGCACGCGCAACGATTGCGAGTACCAGTGGATCGCCGATTAGCCGCATTACGCTGACCAATGCGCACCGTTTTTTGCGAAATTCAATTAATGAACGCGTGTATGTGATGGACAATCCGGAGCGTTTTTGCGTCTCCAGTGGACAAATAATTCATTACAGTAATTACGGATTGATTACCGGCGCGCTTACCGATTCAGATCCAGGAGGTAGTTCGGCGCTGGTGAGTGATGATGTGGTGACAGGTAGTCCAAGTTTTAGTCTCTCACCGGCAACTGAAACTCGCAACACCTTGGTCCATTTTAATTTTGGTCTTACTCGCAACGGTGAAACCTTGACACTTAACCATCAGGTGCAATTGCGCAATGTACCCTAAGGTCACAGGCGTGCGACTCAGTCGAGCCATGGCAGCCGCACAGGGCGGATTCTTGATGCCGCTGGCGATTTTTATCATTGTGGCCATGGGGGCTATGGCATTGGCCATGGCGCGTAATATTTCACTGTCCACCACCAGTGCGGTGCAGGCCATGGTGGGGATTCAGGCATTTTACGCGGCAGACACAGGGGCTCAGTGGGGTATGAATCAGTTGTTTTACGACACCGGCGCGGCTTTGACCCGCAGCCAGGTAGACATGCAATGCAATAGCCTTAACGGGCAAAGTCTGACTTTCAGTGTGGGTGGTCTGAATAATTGCGACACACAACTGAGCTGCAGTTTGTCCACAGACCCCGGCAATGTGACCAGCTACTATGTTATTACCAGTGCCGCAGATTGCGGCGATGTCAGTGTGGGCGCCCAGCGCTCGGTGGAAGTCTCGGCGTTTATGCGATGAAGTACAGGGCGCTAGTATTCTTACTTATCTGCTTAAGTTGGCTTGGTACTCCACGTGCAGCTAATGCTCAATTCTGCGCCGCGATTTTTCCGGATGCGGTATCAAACAGTAACAATGGCGGCAGCATTACCCTTGGCGACAGTTCGCGAATCATAGGTTCACCAGACAATGTGCTGGATACGCGCAACCTGTCAGTGCCTACGTATAACAATTTAAGTTGTAACGGCACTATTTGCACTAAATCTAACAATGTGGTTCCAACGGGAACGCCAATTGGAACGCCGAACGGCTCCGATGTAAATCTTGGTTATAGGCAAACTCTGGCTTTAGCGCCCGGGAATTATGGCGCGCTCACCATGGGCACCGAGTCAGTACTGTTGCTAAGCCCTGGGGATTATACCTTTAGAGATGACTCCACTATGGGGTTTAAAAGCGCCATTAGATTACAAAGCGACGGGACGGCGCGCTTGTGGTTTAGACGTGATTTCACCTTGTCATCACAAGCTGAAATAGGAACAAATAGCGCTGCACGCAATATATTTATGCATTCTGATAGATCATTTAGCTTGGGCTCGCCCAGTACCGTGTACGGCGTGCTTTATGCAGAACGCGATATTGTTTTAAGCAATCAAGCGCATATTCATGGCGCAATTACCGCCAAGCAAGATGTCAGAATGAACAGTGCGAGTTTTGTGACCTACTTGCAGAGTGCGGTAAATAATACAGATTTTTCAAGTTTCTGTGTGGGGGTACCGCCACTACCTACACCGGTGGTTGAATACAGTTTAGAAAATCCCAATTGGACAGGCGCGTCGGGCGAAGTCACTGACTCTGGCCCGAACAGTCTCAATGGTCGCGCCATCTACTACGGCTCCGGCTATCCGACTAGTAGCAACCTATCCCCTGCAATTACTGGCGACCCCGGTAGTTGTCGCTACGGTATTTTTAACGGCGGGAACTCGGGCCACCTGCGAATTGAGGACAATAGTCTGCTGGATTTGCCCTCGGCGCTTACTGTTGGGGTTTGGGTATATCCCACGAGCGCCCCCTCCGGTGGGGGTCTGCACACGATCGTATCCAAGGATGAGAATTTTGAGTTCCACCTGAACAATAATCGGCAAATATTTTGGTGGTGGGGCGGTGGCGCACGCTCGTTAACGACCTCCAGCTACAGCTTGGCGCTTAACACCTGGCACCATGTGGCTATTACCTATGCGGTGGGCGAGCAAATTATTTATGTGAACGGGGTTGAGCGGGCGCGCACCAATTACAACGGCAATATGACACTCAATAATGATCCGCTATTGATTGGTACTGACCTTAATTTTAACTCTCGTAATTTTGCTGGGCGCCTGGACGAAGTGGTGATTTTTGATACGGCCCTCACGGCCGGCCAAATTACGCAGTTAATGGCGCGAACGCACCCGTGTATTACTGTGGCAGCGGTGGGCAGCTTTGACATTGGGGTAGGCGGCGGTACGGGCAGTGTCTGTGCCCCAAAAGAGATAACCATAACCGCGCGCGATACCAGCGGCGCATTGATGACCAATTACAGCGGCACCGTGGCGATTTCCACCAGTCGAGGCAATGGCGATTGGTCTGCCACCAACGGCGGTGCACCCAGCTCGGACCCGCCCGTGAATACCGTGACGCCCGGCGCCAGTGATAGTGGCAGCGCCAGTTACAGTTTTGCCGGCAGTGGCGATGGCGGTTCAATCGCATTGTTTTTAAGTAATCAGCACGCAGAACAGCTAACCATTACCGTTAGGGATACCAGTGCGGGTGTTAGCTCTACCAGTGCCACGTTACGGTTTTCAGAAAACGCTTTTGCTGTGCAAAATACCGACAGCCTCGCGGCCGACATAGTGGCGGGCCGCGATCACGACTACCGCGTGAGTATGCTGCGCCGCGATCCAAGCACTGGCAGTTGTGGCGCAGCGACTTTGTATCAGGTGGCGCAAATTAAAGCCTGGGTGCAGCGCAATGGTCAGGACCCAGCGGGGCTGGCACCGCAGCTGCGCACAGCCAGCGGTGTGTTCACTTTGCCCGATACAGAACCTGGAAGCCCGAATGTGAGCTTCCCCTTTGTGGCCGGTGTGGCTGACTTTGAACTCATTACCCGCGATGTGGGTAAGTTCACCACCCAGTTTAAAGACGCCTCCGGTAGCTTCTCTGATCAGCCCATACTGGGGGACTCCGGATTGCAGACAGTGCGTCCCTTTGCGCTGGACATTAGTGCGGCGGCAAATCCGGGCGGAGTGAATGCCTCAGGGCCCGCCTACCTGCCCGCCGGACAAAACTTTGCCGTCACGGTGCGAGCGGTACTTTGGTCGGCCAGCGACGATGCCAATGACGATGGCATTGCCGATGGACATGCAGACGGCAATGCCTCCACTGGCGCCAATTTAGCCAATAATGGTGTAGCGCCAGCTTTTGGACGCGAAGTGCCGCCCGAAAGCGTGCAGCTGAGTGCAGTCTTAGTCTCGCCGGTTGGAGGTGCTGATCCCGGTTTGGGCAACGGCGCCTCGTCCGGCGACGGTCGAACTGTCTCCGGTTTTTCTGGCGGTGTGGCAACCTCGGGCAACATCTATTACGGCGAAGTGGGCGCCATTGAACTCAACAGCCGGGTTCTAGACGGCGATTACCTGGCCATGGGCGCGGCGCGCACGGCAAAAATCCTGGGTTCAGACTATGTAGGACGGTTTTATCCGGCGGCCTTCTCGCTTATGGGGGCAGCCCTCACCGAGGCCTGTGGCAGTTTTAGCTATATGGAACAGGCATTCAGTGCGAACTATACATTGCTCGCCTTGAACGGGCGCGCCACGCCCTCAATTACCGCCAACTACGAGGGCGCCTACGCCAAATTGGGTGGCGGCCTGGGTAGCTTGAATTACGGCGCGCGGGGCCTGTCTGCGGACTTGAGTAGCCGTCTGGCGGGGATCACCAACACGGTGAACTGGTTGGACGGGCAGGGCAGTATTCAGGTAGATCCCATAGCGTTTACGCGACAATCCAGCGGAGTGCCCGATGGTCCGGTGGCCAATTTGGAATTGGGGGTCTGGGTGCGCGATGCAGACGGTGCCGAGTTGTCTCCTTCGGCATTGAATTTGGACGTGAATGGCGACAGCAGCGACGATCACAGCTATTTAGGCCAGTCATTGCAACGCTACGGTCGACTGCGAGCCAAAGATGCCTTTGGGCCTGAGTCGGCCGATATTCCCATGTTCTGGCAAACGGAGTATTACAATGGCGCGCAGTTTGTGCGCAACGCTCAAGACAGCTGTACGCAGCTGGCCCTCAGTCAAATCAGTTTTCCAGGTGCGACCACCAGCGTGAATGCAGCGGCACAAACGGTGACGGTGACTGCCGGCGGCGTTAGCTCGGTGTTTAATTTTGCCGATCCAGTGGGCAGCCAGACCTGTATGACGGCGACGGCCATAGGTTTTTGTCAGGGTTATGCGGGGGTGGCGTACGGGGCCAGCGGCGCAACGGTGAGCTATCCGGTATCGGTGAACTTAACCAATTATCCCCACCTGCGCTTTGACTGGGATGCCGACGGTAACTTTAGCGACGCGGCACTGCCGCAGTTTACCGTTAATTTTGAAAATTACCGCGGTCACGACCGCGTCATATTCTGGCGCGAGCGTCTGCAGTAAGTGGCAATATGTAAACCCGTCTGGCCGTCTCAGTGGGTGACGGTGGGCTCCGGGATTTCCAACTCGATATCCACGGCAAGCTCGTCGGCAATTTGATCGAGCTTATCGGCGAGCTCGTCAATGTCGCTTTCCAGTGGAATCTGCAAAATGCCATTGGCTTCAAACAGCGGCTCGCCCGACCAGGGCATGCTGGAGTAATCGGTGGCCAGTTCCTCGACATTGATATTGCGTGCCGCCAGTGCCTGGGCCACCTCCCTTACGATACCAGGCCGGTCATTGCCCACCAGATTAAAGCGAATTTCCCGGTAGCTTTCGGGCGTATCAAACTGTTCGGCAATGTCGATTAATGTCCGTATGCCCTTGTCGGCCAATTTGGCGAGATCGGCTTTCAGGGCATCTATTTTGCTGTCGTCCAAGGTGACCAATATGAGACCGCTGAATTTGCCACATAGGTTGACCATGCGACTTTCTTCCCAATTGCCGTCGTGCTCGCAAACAACAGCCGCTAAAGTTTCGACGACACCCGGCCGGTCTTTGGCAATGACGGTTACAATCAAGTGCTGTTTCATGTGAATTTCCTCAAGCTGATAGCCCGAGTTTACCCTAAGCTGAATGACATTACAGGGCTTTGACTTGTGCCAATGAAGGGGGTTTACTGTGGCCCTCCCGACAAACCCTAAGCAACGAGGCAAAAAATGCACACACGACTTCGCACGATCTGTATAGCTCTGCTGGCGTGGGCCAGCGCCAGTGTCTGCTGGGCGGCCGACCTGCCCGCAGTACTTCAAGGCGAGCACCGCTCAGAGGCGTTCAGCGCTCGCGACGGCGCGCGTCATCCCGTAGAAACGCTGCAATTCTTTGGCCTGCAAGCCACAGACACCGTGATAGAAATCTCCCCCGGCGGCGGCTGGTATACCGAAATTTTGGCGCCCTACCTTAATGCGCAGGGTCGCTTGTTTGCTGCTCACTTTCCCGCCAAGTCAGACGTGGGCTACTACCAGCGCTCGCGCCAGGGCTTTTTGGAGAAATTGGCCGCCAACCCTGAGGTGTATGGCAAGGTGAAGGTCACCGAGTTTATTGCCGATCAACCTACAGCAGCGGGCCCATTGGGCGAGGCCGACAGGGTATTGACCTTCCGCAATGTACATAATTGGATCAAAGCCGGATATGGCGAGCAGGCCTTTGCGGCATTTTTTCAATTGTTGAAAAAAGGCGGCGTGCTGGGTGTGGTCGAGCATCGCGCCAAGCCCGGCACCAGCCTGGATGCCATGAAGGTGTCTGGCTACGTGACCGAGGCCGAGGTGATCCGCCTGGCGGAGAAGGCAGGCTTTGTCTTGGACGCCCGCAGTGAAATCAATGCCAACCCGAAAGACACCAAAGATCATCCCAAGGGCGTGTGGACGCTGCCCCCGTCGCTGGCACTGCAGGACGAGGACAGAGACAAATACCTGGCCATTGGTGAAAGCGACCGCATGACACTGCGTTTTCGCAAGCCAGAGTAGCGCAGATGATAGTCATTCCGCCCGAACAGCTTCCCGCTGAAACACTGCAGGGGTTGCTGGAAGAATTTGCCACCCGCGATGGCACAGATTACGGTACTGAGGAGGTCAGCTTGGCCGACAAGGTAAGCCAGCTACGCGCACAGCTTAGTCGCAAGCAGGTGTTGATTGTGTACGACGTTGGTCAGGAACAGGCCAATCTGATGACGCAACAAGCGTATCGCGAACGGCTGCAGGCGATGGAAAACTATCGCCCTGAGGACTAGCGCACAGGGCCTTAGGTATCAATCGCGAGAGGGGCTATAATGCCCCTCTTTTTTTGGAAACGAGAATGTCAGATCCGTTGAAGGCAAGCTGCCTGATTGACCGTCCGGCGCAGCCCGTTGCGCGTCTACTGTTTGCCCACGGTGCGGGCGCGCCCATGGACAGCGACTTTATGACCCACATGGCCCAGGCCTTGTGCCAGCAGCAGATTGCAGTCATACGGTTTGAGTTTCCCTACATGGCCGAGCGGCGGCGCACGGGCAAGCGGCGGCCCCCGAGTCCCTTTGCCCAGATAGTGGCGGCCTATGAGGCGCAGGTTGTGGCCTGGTTTGAGCCTGGCCTGCCGTTATTCGTTGCCGGTAAATCTATGGGCGGGCGGGCAGCGGCCTCGCTTTGCATGGCGGAAATTAGCGGTGCGATAGTGTACGGCTACCCGCTGCACCCAGTGGGTAAACCGGCGTCGCTGCGGTTGGCGCCACTCCAGGAACGCCAGTTACCGCTATTGATTGTGCAGGGCACGCGGGACAAGTTGGGCGATCGAGCAAGCTTTGCTCAGCAGACCATAGACACTGCCGTGCAATGGTGTTGGCTTGAGGACGGCGACCACGATCTGAAGCCTCGCAAGGCCTCAGGCTATACGCAGGATGAGCACCTGGCGCGCGCGGTGGCGGCAACGGTCGACTTTATTCATGCACAGCGGGCGCTGGCAATACCCAGATCCGCTGCGCACTAGCAGACAGAGTACTTTCATGAATCAACTTTTTTTGCACTGCCGGGGCGGGTTTGAAGGCGAGTGCGCCGCTGAAATTAGCGATTTGGCCGGTGAGCTGGGCGTCTATGGCTATGCCAAGGCCAAGCCGAACACGGCGTTTGTCGTCTTTGTTACGCCGTCGCCTGAAGGTGCGCTGGCACTAATTCAACAGCTGGAATTCGCCCGGCTGATTTTTTGTCGGCAGTGGTTTGCCTGTGGCGAGATACTGACAAACCTTCCCGTTGACGATCGATTGACCCCGATTCTGAATGCCGTGCGCGGCCTGCCGCTGTGCCGCGAGTGGGCCATGGAAACCGTCGATACCAACGACGGTAAGGAACTCTCGGGTCTGGCGAAGAAATTTGCGACACCCCTGGCCCGCAGCTTGGAAAAACAGCAATTGTTGCGCGCGAAATCGGGTTTTTGCTTGCATATTTTATTTACGCAAACCGACGCAGCCTTTGTGGGCGTTAGCCCGTTAAATAACCGAGCTCCCTGGCCTATGGGTATTCCTCGGCTCAAGTTGCCCAAGGAATCGCCCAGTCGCGCCACATTAAAACTGGAGGAGGCCTGGCATCAATTCATTCCCCGCGACGAATGGGACCAACAGCTGCGCGGCAGTCAGCGGGCAGTGGATCTGGGCGCGGCACCGGGTGGCTGGACTTGGCTATTGGTGCAGCGTGGAATGTTTGTGGAGGCCGTCGATAACGGCCCCATGCAGCCAGCGCTTATGGAAACTGGGCAGGTAACCCACCACCAGGCCGACGGATTTCAATTTGAACCCCGCAAGCCGGTGGATTGGTTGGTCTGTGACATTGTCGATAAACCCGCGCGCGTCACGGCTATGGTGTCGCGTTGGTTTTGCGAGGGTTTCTGCCAGCAGGCAATTTTTAATATGAAGTTGCCCATGAAACAGCGCTATCAAGAGGTGCAAAAGCTTTTAGCGCGATTGCAAAGTGACTGTGAAGCAGCGGGCCGGCCAATCAGCTTGCGCGCGCGCCAGCTGTACCACGACCGTGAAGAGATCACGGTGATGGCGCGGCGCTATTGATCAGTTTTCGAGCAGGGTGACTTTTTCAGGCTCTGCCAGGGTGGGGCCGATCAAGTTCATCATATGGTGGCGTGCCTCGCTTTCGGCCCACTGGTGCCAATCGCGGGCAGTGCGGAATTTACACAGTACAAACCGGTGCATAGGGTTTTCAATATCGGCGAAGGATTCGCCACGGATAAAACCGGGTGCTGAAAAAGCCTGGTGGAGGGTTGAGCGTGCGGCTTGCTCGTAGGTTTCTTCCATGTCATCGGCAATCAGGCGCTCGATTAAAACGTGTATCATAGCGGGCTCTTTAATCGTAAAAGCACCCAATGTACCGGTGCCTAACATGAAATATCAAGTATTCTAAGGTGTGAATGGGGATTCTGTGGATCAGCTAGCCGAACTTAAAAACCGCGCGCAGCACCAGCTCGACGCCAGCGGGTTGTTTTGTCCAGAACCCGTAATGATGTTGCACAATGTGATGCGCCAAGCCGCCGCTGGCGAACGCGTGCTGGTGATTGCCACAGATCCATCCACCGAGCGCGATATCCCGAAATTCTGCCAGTTTCTGGGCCACCAGTTGGAGGCCCAAGTTACAGAGGCTGGGCGCTATCTCTATTTATTAGTGAAAGCCTGATTAGCCGCCTTCGTCTACCAGCGCTGATATGGCGGCAATGGCTTCCGGATCTTGCGACTTAATCTTATTGGCGATCTGATGTTGGAAGTAATAGCGAAAGCTATGGCACTCCTCGGCGGCAAAAAGGCAATCGTCGCCCGGCAGTACCGGTGTGCTCGCCACTTTTTCTGGATCGACCAACATGCCGCTCAGGCTGCCGTCAAAATGCAGCCGCCAACTGACCACTTCCGATAGCGTCATACTGTGCGAGCCGCGCTCAGACAGTACGGCGTGGGTGCCGATGGTATCGGGAATTTCCTGCACGATGGCGTCGGGGCTGTCGGCGCTGCTCTCGTAATACTCGGCTGCAGATTCCAGCTCGACCACTTTGTGAATGGGGGCGTCGAAAAACAGATCCTCAACACCTGGGTCGTAGTAGCCTTCAAATTTTCCATTTAAGGGGTCGTCGATATCGGGGCAGGCCACAATTTTGTTCAGCCAGGGCACCAGCCCAACCACTTCGCCATTTTCGCGCAGGGCCCAGCAAAGTATTTTCAGGCTAAACAGTTTGTTTTTATCGGAGTCGTTGGCGTAGAGCATCTCCAGGCCGTCTAATTCCGGTGAAATGCGGATAATGCGCTCTCTTTGCGCTTCGAGTAGGGGTTTGCCGGTGAATAGGTCAATGACATTGGCATTGGGACGGTCAGACGAGAAGCTCATAAAACCACCTCCTGAGTCGGCGACAGCGTGAGAGCCGGGGCCAAAAGTGCGCAAACCCGGCGAATCAGTGCGAGGTGCCCTTGTGCACCTTCAAATACGGTAATCGTTCAATCCTGGCTACACAAGTAGTTATGATTCAGCCATACTTGCGTTATTCCAACTTTGTATAACCATGCAAAGGGTTGGGGTTTAGTGGGCCGGATTTGGGTTAAAGACACACATCTTGGCCATTTTTAAGACAGGTTGGTGGGTGGCGCTGGGTTGCAGGGCACCTGCGGTCTCCATTCTACGCTTGAAATTCCATGGTTATAGCTAAAAAGTCTAAGCCGGCGGCAGAACGCTGGTTGGTGGACGCCTCTATTTATATCTTCCGTGCCTATTTCTCACTGCCGCCCAATTGGCAGAGCCAGGATGGCTGCGATACCGAAGCGGTCTATGGGTTTGCCAACTTTTTATTGGATGTGTTATTGCAGCAGCCAGCCATCGTAGGTGTGTGTTTCGATGAGAGCCTGGAAACCGGGTTTCGACACAGGCTTTACCCGGATTACAAAATGAGCCGTGCGCTACCCGATGAGGCCCTGGCCTTTCAATTGCGAGCGTGCAATGAGGTGTGCCGCGCTTTTGGTTTGGCCAGTTTTGCCAGCGAAGAATACGAAGCGGACGACCTCATCGGATGTTTACTGCGCACTTTGCAGGCAGACGACGCCCCTGTGGCGATTCTCAGCCGCGATAAAGATTTGGGACAACTATTGCAGCGTCCTCAGGATTATCTCTGGGACTATGCCGCCGACGTTCGACTGTTTCGCGAAGACATTTTTGCAAAATTTGGTGTTTGGCCGGAGCAAATGGTGGACTATCTTGCGCTGGTGGGCGACACCAGTGACGATATACCCGGCGTGCCGGGTGTGGGTAAAAAAACCGCCGCTCAGCTCTTGGCGAGTGGCGCACAACTCAATGCGCTGATGACCGCGCCGGCGGCAATTGCCCAAATGCCTTTTAGAGGCGCAAAGCAAATGGCCGACAAGCTCAAAGAGCACGCCGCGCAAATTGCCGTCGCGCAACAGCTGGCCACAATCGTCACCTCTGAGTCGCTTGTACAACACGCCGACGAACTTAAACCCGCGCCCATTGATATGGCGCAGGCCTCAGCGCTTTTAATTCAGTTGGGTTTGGGTGGCTTGCAGAAGAAACTGCAGCGGCTCGTTAACTTACAGGCGAAAAATTATGGCACCTAATTCCAAGGCGCGCATTTTGGTGGACGAAAATGTACCGCAAGCCGAAGTGTTTTTTGGTCAGCTTGGCCAAGTGGAGCGCTTTTCGGGGCGCCAGTTGTCTGCAGCAGATGTACGCACTGCGCGCGCCTTGGTGGTGCGCTCGGTAACGCGCGTCGATCAATCGCTGTTAGCAGGTAGCGGCGTAGAGTTCGTGGGTACTTGCACCATCGGCACAGATCATCTAGACACCGCGTGGTTGACCGCGCAGGGCATTGCCTATGCCAACGCGCCGGGCTGCAATGCAAACTCGGTGGTTGAGTATGTGCTAACTGCATTGGCGGTTTTAAATTGCAATTGGCAGGGTAAAAAGGTGGGCATTGTGGGCTGCGGCAATGTCGGCGGTGCGCTTTATCGCCGCCTGTCATCACTGGGTGCACAGGTGGCCGGCCACGATCCATTTTTGGACGCGAATGCCTTGCCACAACTGGTCAGTTTAGAATCTGTGTTTGATGCGCAGATAGTGTGTTTGCATGCGCCCCTGACACGAGAGGGCAGCCATCCCACGTGGCACATGATCACCGAGGCGTTGCTGGCGCGACTGCCGCAAGATGCGGTACTCATTAATGCCGGCCGAGGAGCGGTAATAGACAACGAGATGTTACTGCAATTTTGTCGCAAGCGCCCCGATGTGCAGTTAGTACAAGACGTGTGGGAATTTGAACCCTGGCTTGAGCCTGCATTGCTGGCAGCGGTGAAATTGGGTACGCCGCATATTGCAGGCTATTCCTACGATGGCAAAGTAACGGGTACACAAATGATCTACGCAGCGCTGTGCCGGCAGTGGCAGCGCCCGTATGAGGAAAGTAGCGCGGCGAACGCGATTGCCGATTTGGTGCCGGCAGGCCTCGCCAGCC
This sequence comes from Simiduia sp., assembly GCF_058345725.1. Classification (NCBI taxonomy): domain Bacteria; kingdom Pseudomonadati; phylum Pseudomonadota; class Gammaproteobacteria; order Cellvibrionales; family Cellvibrionaceae; genus Simiduia; species Simiduia sp. The sequence continues at coordinate 16,069 of NZ_JBTUOC010000099.1, forward strand.
TCAGCGATACCGACTGGCAACAGGTGCGTCGCGTGATTACGCAGGCCTACGATTTGGTCGGCGATGATCAACGGCTGCGCGCAATGGTGGCACAGGCGCCCAATCGCATGGCGCTTGAGCGGGGCTTTGACGCCTTGCGTAAAGACTATCCAGAGCGCCGCGAGTTTCGCTTTTGTCCTACGCCATCGGTCAATGGTGATTTGAGTCCTGCGGCAAGCACTATGTTGGCGGCCCTCGGCTTTTCCCTAACCGGAGCAGGGGGCGAGCAATGAGCGCTGGCAACCTGCAATTTCAACCCTTGTCTCGGCCGTTTCGCTTGGGACTGGTGGTGAACAGTTACGCCGGCTTGGGCGGCCCGGCGGGTTTAAAGGGCAGCGACGGCGCCGAGTTGCGCACCCAAGTTCTAGCACAAGGGGGGGCACTGCGCGCGCCCGAGCGTGCCGCGCGGGTGTTGGCGCAGCTGGTTGGGCTGCCCCTGGAGGTTTTGTGTTTTGCCGGTGAAATGGGCGAGACAGTGGCGCGCGCGGCGGGGTTGCCGGTCGCGCTGTTGGGGACGGCTGCCAACCAACCATCGGAAGCGGCCGATACCATCGCGGCTGCGAAGGCCTGTGAAAGTGCCGGCTGCGATCTGATTGTTTTTGTGGGCGGCGACGGCACTGCGCGCAATATGGTTCAAGCTGTGAGCGAGCGGCAACCGGTACTGGGTATTCCCAGCGGTGTAAAAATGCACTCGGGCGTCTATGCCATCGCCCCCGAAGCCGCCGCGGCATTAATCAAACAGTTAATGTCGGGCCAGTTGGTGTCGCTGGATTTCCAGGAGGTGCGCGATATCGACGAAGACGCTTTCCGGGCAGGGCGGGTGCAGTCGCGCTATTACGGTGAACTCTTGGTGCCGGCAGAGCCGCGCTATGTGCAGGCCGTTAAGTCGGGTGGCCGCGAAGTGGAAGACCTGGTGCTGGACGACATTGCGGCGGACCTTATCGAGACGATGACACCCGATACCCTATACATTTTTGCGCCCGGCTCCACTACCTTTGCCATTACCGAAGCCTTGGGCCTCTCGGCGACTCTGTTGGGCGTTGATCTGGTATTGGATAAAACACTATTGGCAGCCGATGTCGATGCTGCGGAACTGGAAGCGCGAGTTTTCGCCCATGCTGGGCCCGTAAAATTGGTGCTGACGGCCATTGGTGGGCAGGGGCATATTTTGGGGCGGGGCAATCAGCAATTGCGCCCGGCTCTGTTGAAACACATTGGGCGAGAAAATCTATTATTGGTGGCCACTAAAACGAAATTAGAAGCCTTAGGGGGACGGCCACTGTTGATGGACTCTAACGACGCGGTGCTCGATCAACAATGGCAAGGTTATGTGCGGGTGATTACAGGCTATCGCGATGCGGTGTTATATCCGCTGGACAACGGCTTGTCGCCGGAGGTGCATCCCCATGGTTGATCAACTGCCCGACAGTTTACTTCAGCCGCTGAGCGATGCCTTCGATCAGTTTGCGGTGCAGCTAGCGGCACAGCCGCGCCCCAGCGACAGCCGGCGGTTGTTTCACGGCCGGGGCCATTACTTTGAGGGGCTGGCATTTGTCACTGTGGATTGGTTTGATCCGCTGCTATTGATTACCCTTTATCAAGCGCCGCCCCCCCAGTGGTTGGCGGCCTTCGAGCGGCGATTACAAGCGCACCCGCTGTTCGTCGAGGCCGGCGCCGTGATGATTCAACATCGCTATCAGGTAGAGGTTCCTGCGCAATGGCTTAAGCGTCAGGCAGGTGGTGACGTGGTTGCCCGCCGCGGTGCTTTGCAATTTTCATTGAGCCCCGGCGATCATCAAAATATGGGGTATTTTTTGGATATGGAGCCGGGTCGGGCCTGGCTGGCTTCCCTGTGCACCGGTAAGCGAGTGCTCAATTTGTTTGCCTATACTTGCGCTTTCTCGGTGGTGGCGGTGGCCGCTGGTGCCGCGAAAGTGGTGAATGTGGACATGAGTCGCTCGGCCCTGGCGCGCGGTAGGGACAACCACCGCATGAACAATTTACCGCTCGACGGCGTTAAGTTTTTGGCGGAAAACATTTTAAAATCCTGGAGCCGCATTCGCAGACCGGGCCCCTACGACATTGTGATTCTGGACCCACCGAGCTTTCAGCGGGGCAGTTTTGTGGCGGAAAAAGACTATGGCAAATTAGTGCGCCGGCTCCCTGAGTTATTACCCGGCGGCGGTGATGTGCTGGCCTGCCTGAACGCGCCCGAGTTGGATTCGCGCTTCTTGCTGGCGGTTTTTAGCCGTGAATGTCCGGCGGCAACCTATCTTGGGCGCGTCGCTTCCCACCCTGATTTTCCCGATCGAGAGCCCGAGCGCGCGCTTAAACTGCTGCATTTTCGCTATCCGCCAGCGACAGTGGAGTAGCGGGGATGGGCAGTCGCCCGGCTAGTGGTGCCGGGCGCTGTTCAATAGGTACAGCATAAATTGGCGGATGTCACCAGAGGTACCGTGCTTTAGGAGGTGGCGCATCACATTGACGTTGGAAAAGCGTTCCTGCACGAGGCTAGGAGGCAGCTGAGTCTCTTCGTGTGGCGCTTGCAGTAGCGCGACGCTGGCGGGTTCTTCACACAGTGCCGAGAGCAGGGTAAAGCCTTTGTGGCTGAGTACGGCCTGATCGATGGCCTCCTGACGCACCGTATCCTGGTAGGTCAGGTAGCCTGCGCTGGCCAGCCAGAGCATGGCGCTGAAGGCCGCCATGTGGCGCTGGCTGTGCAGGCCGAAATCGTCGGGCGTATCGGGACCGGCGATGTCTTCCACATACACCGCGCAGGGCCTGGGGAAAAACGCAAACAGCTGGCTAAGTATTAAGCCGCTGTCTTTGTAGAAGTCGTCTATGTGAATGTCGCTCATTAGTCCTGGCTGTACCGTCCAATAAATTTACCAAAGCGCGTCAGTGCGTTAGTGATTTCATCTTCGCGGGGTAAAAATACCACACGGAAATGGTCCGGTGTGGGCCAGTTGAAGGCCGTGCCCTGCACAATCAGAATTTTTTCCTGCAAGAGAAAATCCAGCACCATCTGCTGATCGTCTTTGATAGCGTGATGGTTGAGGTCGATTTTGGGGAACATGTACAGCGCGCCCTTAGGCTTTACGCAACTGACGCCGGGGATTTGCGAGAGCGCCTGATATGCGGCTTCGCGCTGCTCGTACAGGCGGCCGCCGGGCGCCACTAGCTCTTTGATACTCTGATAGCCGCCCAGGGCGGTTTGTATGGCAAACATGGCCGGCACATTGGCGCACAGTCGCATGGAGGCCAACATATTTAAGCCTTCAATATAGCCCTTGGCCTTGTGCTTTGCGCCGTTGAGCACCATCCAGCCGGCGCGAAATCCAGCCAGCCGGTAGTTTTTAGACAGGCCGTTAAAACTCAGGCATAAAACGTCTTCCACCAGGCGCCCGAGCGGAATAAATTCCGACTGGTCGTAAAGAATTTTACTGTAGATTTCGTCGGCAAAAATGATTAGTTTGTGCTCGGTTGCGAGTTTAACCAGGTCTTCCAGCAGCGCCTGGCTGTAGACAGTACCCGTGGGGTTGTTGGGGTTGATGATAACTATGCCGCGGGTTTTATCGGTGATCTTCGCCCGAATATCGTCCAGGTCTGGGTACCAGTCGGCGCCTTCATCGCACAAATAATGTACAGGGTTGCCGCCGCCCAGCTTTACGGCTGCGGTCCACAGCGGGTAGTCTGGGGCCGGCACCAGTATTTCATCGCCGTTATTCAGCAGCGCCTGCATCGCCATCACAATCAATTCCGACACTCCGTTGCCGAGGTAGATATCGTCAATATCCACATTGGGAATGTTTAGCGTCTGGCATTCCTGCATAATGGCCTTGCGGGCGGCAAACAAGCCCTTTGACTCTGTATAGCCCTGGGCATTGCGCAGGTTATAGATCACATCCAAGATGATTTCATCGGGTGCCTCAAAGCCAAAAGGGGCAGGGTTGCCGATGTTCAATTTTAAGATGCGGTGGCCTTCTTCTTCCAGCCGGTGTGCGTGCTCCAGTACCGGGCCGCGAATTTCGTAACACACGCCGTGGAGTTTGTTGGATTTATAGATGTGGTCCATATGCAGTAGACTGCCCGTACAATTCTGTGAAATAAAATAGCTAATTGTGTGCGTTACAATCGCACTTATTGTGTAAGGGGAGCGATTATGGCAGATGAACGCGAAAATAACGATGACCTGTGGCGCGACAAACTAACGGCTGAGGAGTACCGTATTTGCCGTGAAAAGGGCACCGAGCGGGCGTTTACCGGCCGTTATTGGAATGAGAGCCGGCCAGGTACCTACCTGTGTAAGTGCTGTGGCGCGGCACTTTTTGACGCCGACACCAAATTCGATGCCGGCTGCGGCTGGCCCAGTTTTTACGCGCCTCTAGCGAAGTCCGCCATCAAAGAGGTGATGGACACCAGTCATGGCATGGTGCGTACTGAAGTCACCTGTCGCCAGTGTGGCTGTCATTTGGGGCACGTATTTGCCGACGGGCCGGCGCCAACCGGCGAGCGATACTGCATCAACTCGGCCTCGATTCAGCACGAACAAGATTAAGCCTTATGCGTAGTTTTGCCGAAATCAATGCCATCGCCGAAACCCACAAGGGCGGTGTCAAAGCCGTACAGGCGCTGATGCCGGCCGTGGCCGATGACCAAACATTGCGCGAATTGCCCGACGATCGCTATTTATCGCTCATGGCGCGCAGGGTGTTTCGGGCCGGGCTTAAGCACGCCATGGTGGATGCCAAATGGCCGGCCTTTGAACAGGCCTTTTGGGGCTTTGCGCCCGAAAAAATTCAGTTGATGTCCGACGAACAACTGGAGCGTCTGGCCACTAACCCGGACATTATTCGCCATTTAGGGAAGATACGCTCAGTGCGCGCCAACGCCATGTTTATCAACGACGTGGCGCGCGAACACGGCAGCTTTGGTCAATTTATTGCCAATTGGCCCTCCGACGATATTGTTGGGTTGTGGGCTTACCTAAAGAATCACGGCAACCAGCTTGGTGGCCACTCAGGCGCCAGGTTTTTGCGAATGGTTGGCAAGGACACATTTATTCTTACAGACGATGTGGTGGCAGCATTAAAGCGTGATGGAATTGTCACTAAGCAACCCACTGCCAAACGCGACTTGCAGGCGGCCCAGGCGGCGTTTAACCAGTGGCAGCGCGAGAGTGGCAAGCCGTTGGCGCACATTAGTCGCACGCTGTCGTTAACGGTTTTTGATTAATTTTCACTTTAGAGGAGAACACCATGGCCAAGCCTTGGATGAGTTGGTTGTTGGTATTGCAGTGTGTGTTGCTAGGCGCCATGTTGGCGGGTATGTTGGCGAACAAATTGGCATTGCTGGCGTTTCGGCCAGCGTTTATGACCTTTGTTTATGCGTTCCAGGGCTTGATGTTAGTCACGGCGCTGGTCGTGCTGGCCAGCGCAGTAATCTGGTGGCGTAAATGGCAGGTACAGAAGCCTGCTGCTAAAACTGCGTTGTGGTTGGGAATTGTGCCCATAGCCGCTATTTTTGCCTTGATTGGTCCTGGGCTATCCGTACCGCAGATTCACAACATCACCACAGACTTGGCTCAGCCGCCTGTTTTTAACGCGGCCTATGGACTGCGCGATGACAGCCACAACAGTTTAGATGTGCCAGATGCATCGGTGCGCGAGCTGCAGCGCGCTTACTACAAAGACTTGAAACCGCTGGTGCTCGAGGCGAGTCCAGAGGCGGTGTACCAGCGCGCGCTGGCCACGGTGGAGGCGCTGGGCTGGACGTTGATTGCTGCTGACGCTGAAGCAATGACCATCGAGGCGTACGAGGAAACCACCTTTTTTGGCTTTAAAGACGATGTGGTGATTCGGATTCAGCCAACAGCAGGGGGCACCAGGGTAGATTTGCGTTCGGTGTCCAGGGTCGGACGCAGCGATCTGGGTGCAAATGCCAAGCGGATTCAGCGTTTCTTGTCGGCCCTGCAGCAAGGCTAGAGTTCTGGCATTTTGGGGCGATGAGTCATTGGGCGCTAGGCCCCAATGCGCTGGTGGCATAACAGGGTAGTGGCGCGCAATAAGCGCCACTTATTGAATGGCCATTGGTTGGAATCCAGGGTTTACTCGTCGTAAATATTTTTTTTCTTCCAGCTTTCCGTTTCTGCTACCTCATTCCACTCGTCCGCGATCTCTCCGGTAGCCTTGGGTGCGGGCTTGGGCTCGTCTGTGGCGGCCTCCAGCTGTGCAATTATCTTCTCAAGCTTGTGCTTCTGGGCTGTGTAGTTGCCGCTTTCGTCGCGCTCGATTAGCTTCTTTGCCAGGGTAAAGTAGTGAATGGCCAATTTTGGTTTTTCTGCCTGTTTGGCTTGCTTTGCCTGTAACACATAGGCGTCCACAGAGATTTGCAATACCAGTTGCTTGATTTGATCGCCAAAGTCATCGGCCTCTGCGCGTTTAATGGTGCCGCGCCGCTGCAAATGCATCAAGAATTTATACAGCTCCTGCAAATGCTCTTTTACGTCTTTGACCTGTTGTGCGCTTTGCAGGGTAGGGCGCTTGCCGCTATCGGCGCGCTGTTGTGTGGCTTGCATCTGGCCTGCCACTAAGGCCAGTTCTTCTATGTGGCCCTTATCTTTCGGTTCCAGTTGAGCGAGTTGTTGCAAGACTTCCGTCAGGCAGCGTTGAACCAACATGGTGATTTCGCGGGTGAGAAAATTAGGTGGGAAGCCGCTTAGGATGTAGCGGAAGACCTTGGCGCGCTTTTTGAGCGCGAAGATCCGGCGCTGGTTTTGCTTGCGTTTTTTCTCAATGGACTGAGTGATAAACACGTAGCAAATGGCAGCGCCTAAAACACCGATAATAATGGCAACGATATAAATAGCAGACATAAGGTCTAAGTGCGGCCTCTGGCTTGTTATAGGTGAGTGTGCGATGCCAGCGTCTTGTTGGCTTTGCACGTTTTATTTAAGGCGCTTTTAGGAAGTATAGGCCTTTGTTCTATTCGGCACACAATATCTGTGCCAGTGCGCGCTCGCAAGCCCTGCACGGCGGTTCCAGACGGGCTGGGAGCAGGGGGGATAGACGGGGCCGGCCATTCGGCTTCGACGGCTGTAAGTCATTGTTTCGGCAAGTGTAAAAAAGAACACAAAGGTGTTGACAGGGGTAGCGTGGCTACTTAGAATGCGCCCCACTTCAACGGCGGTGCAACTGCTGATGAAGGTCCGGGTCCCCTTCGTCTAGAGGCCTAGGACACCGCCCTTTCACGGCGG
>NZ_JBTUOC010000100.1:0-33129 GCF_058345725.1 Simiduia sp.
GCCGGTGATTTTACTGAAGTCCGGAATCAGGTAGAACTTAAGCCCGGTCATCGCGTTATCGCGGGTCAACACGAAGATTACCATGCCAATCAGCATGACAAAGAGCGTAGGCATCAGGATCTTGGCACTGCGCTCAATGCCCTCTTTCACACCGCCCACTAAGATCAGGTTGACGATGGCCACCACAATGGCCAAGTGGATAAATACATCGCCGCCGGTGATAAAAGCCCCAAAAGTTTCGGGCTTTGCCAGCAGGTCCAGATTGCCGGTGACTGCGCTAAAAAGGTATTCAAATAACCACACGGTGATGACGGTGTAGAAGACCGCGATCATAAAGGGAGTAATAGTGGACAGCCAGCCGGCAATACTCCACCAGCGGTTACCCTGGGTCAGGCTCGCGTAGGCGCCCAGCGGCCCCTTGGCCGAGTGTCGGCCTGTGGCCAGTTCGGCCATCATGACGGGCAGACAGATGACAAAGACGAAAATTGCATACATTAATAGAAAGGCACCGCCGCCATTTTTTGCGGCATTGACGGGGAAGCCCACCAGATTGCCTATACCCACTGCGGAGCCCGCAGCGGCAAGAATAAACCCCAGTCGGGAACCGAATTGCTCTCTGGATGCAGCCATACTACTCACTTCTTCTATTATTTTTCGTTTCTCAGATGGTGCCAGGTTATTGTACCGGCACTCGGATGAGACGATCTTATCAGCCTTTGCCGCAAGTCGGCACTGGCTAGACACAGCTGCAATGGCTAAAATGCCGGCCCCGATGACAATATAGAGCCGACATGGCAGAGTTGGAGCGCACTGCGCTGGTTAGATTTTCCTGCGAGCAAATGTTTACGCTGGTAAACGATGTGGCCCGTTACCCCGAATTTATGCCGGGTTGTACCGGTGCACAGATACTTGCTCAGACGCCCGATCAGCTTACCGCTCGACTGACCTTGGGCAGGGCGGGCATCGAGCAAAGTTTTGTGACGAGCAATGCGCTAACCCCACCCACAGCAATGGTGATGACACTGGTGGAGGGGCCGTTTCGCGAGTTTGCCGGCCGCTGGCAATTTGCCCCTCTGGGGGATTTGGGCTGCAAAGTGACCTTTCACCTTCGCTTTACGCTTAGCAGCAGCTTGCTGGCAATGGCGGCGGGTAAATTGTTTGAATCGGTGGCGTCGCAGCAGGTGGAATGCCTGTGCCGGCGGGCCGAACAACTGTACGGTACAGCTAAGTAATCAGAGGGCAGATATGCCGGATCGTGATTTAATTCGGGTCGAGGTGGCCTACGCACTGCCCACCCAGCAAAAAATAATCGCTCTACTGGTGGAGCCTGGCACCACCGCCTATCAGGCTGTGGTGCGCTCTAAGATTGCGGATTATTTTAAGGATTTAGATATCGAGACCGCCAAAATGGGCATTTTTGGCCAAGCGCTCGGTACCAAGGGATTGAAGCCTGCGCGCGAGCACGAGCTGCAGGAGGGCGATCGCGTCGAGATCTATCGGCCATTGATTTCCGATCCAAAAGACGCCCGGCGGCGACGCGCAGAAAAGGCCAAGGCCTAGCGGCTGGCCCTTAAATGGGCTTGGCTTCTGGAACGTCCTTTTCCTCTTGTACCGGGCCCTTTTTGTAGTCGCCTTCAAAGCGAGCCAGGGCATCGCCCTCAAAATAGACGGTAAAGAGTTGTTTCTTGGTGTCGCCCTTCGGGTCTTTTAAGGTCCAGATGTAGTCCCAGCGGTCGGCGTGAAAGGTATCCTCCACGAGGGGAGTGCCGAGCACAAAGCGCACCTGGCGGCGCGTCATGCCAGCTTCAAGTTGGGTAACCATCTCTTCGGTCACGATGTTGCCCTGCTGAACGTAGATGCGATAGACACCGGGAAACTGGAAGTAACTGCAGCCTCCTAACAGGACAAGGCTGGCGAGCAGTGCGGCTTTCAGGGTTACGGCGGGCGCGAACGGGGCGCGAAACAGGGACAGCATTCTAGGGGTTCCACAAACTTGAGCGAACGGGGATAATACCGGACTCGCCAGATACTGCATAGAGGATGCTAGATGACTTCGGAAAATCAGGAACTTCGCAAGGCCGGCCTAAAGGTCACTTTGCCGCGCGTTAAAATTTTGCAGATCTTGGAGTCGGATGGCACCCACCACTACTCTGCGGAAGAGGTCTACAAGGCGTTATTAGACCAGGGCGAAGACGTAGGTCTGGCCACGGTTTACCGCGTTTTGACGCAATTTGAAACGGCGGGCTTGGTGACGCGGCACAACTTTGATGGCGGTCACTCGGTGTTTGAAATCGATCGCGGCGAGCACCACGATCACATGGTGTGTACGGAAACCGGTAAAGTCATTGAGTTTCACAACAGTGAAATTGAGGCGTTGCAGGAAAAGATCGCCGATGAGCATGGCTATGAGTTAACCGACCACAACCTAGTGCTCTACGTAAAGCCTAAAAAAGCCTAAGCGGCTGGCCTGGCTTGTGCGGGCACTGAGCGCGGGCCTTTCAATCGCCGCGCCAGTGCTTGGCGACGGCCGATCAATTAGCCATAGAGAGCATTTCCCGTGCGTGCGCGCGCGATTGCTCGGTGAGCTCGACACCCCCCAGCATACGGGCAATTTCTTCTATTTTTGCTTCGCCTTCCAGCGCCACCAATGTCGATTGGCTGCCGCCTTTGCGGGTCGCCTTGCGCACCTGCAGGTGTTGGTGTCCCTTGCTGGCCACCTGTGCTAAGTGCGTCACACACAATACCTGGCCCGACTGCCCCAGCTGACGCAATAGCCGACCCACGATATCGGCGGTGGCGCCGCCGATGCCCACGTCTACCTCGTCAAAGATCAACGTGGGAATGGTGGATTTGCTGGCAAGGCACACTTGAATAGCCAGGCTGATGCGCGACAGCTCGCCGCCCGAGGCTACTTTGCCCAGGCTGCGGTGCGGCTGGCCTGGGTTGGTGCTGACCAGCAGTTCTATTTCTTCGAGACCCGTGGCCGAGGGGGTCGACTCGGTAATGGCGATTTCTAGCGAGGCGTTGGCCATGGCCAATTGCTGCAGCTGACGATTCACGGCCTTGCCCAGGTGTAACGCTGCTTGGCGTCGCTGCTGACCCAGTTCCAGGGCCAATTTGCGGTATTCGGCTTCGGCTTCTTGGGTCAGCTTGGCCAGCTGATCCAAATCCACATCGCTGCCTTCAAGCTCCGCCAGCTCCTGCGCCAGAGTCTGATGTAAATTGCCCAGGGCTTGCGGGCTAATGCGGTGCTTGCGGGCGACTTGATAGATAGCGTCGAGCCGTTGCTCTAGCCACAGCAGTCGCTCCGGGTCGGCATCAAAGGCGTCGAGGTGTCGGTCTATGGCGTGGGCCGCCTCCTCAATGTGAATTTGCGCATTGACCAGCAGTTGCTCCGCCTCCTGCAGTTGTTCCGATTTGTCGGATAGGCTGCGCAATAGGTGTAAGCCCTTGTGAAGCCCCTCCAGCAGGCCCTGCTCATCGTCGCTGCACAGGCTGGCCAGCTGTTGGCTGGCGGCCAGTACCGATTCGGCATTGGCCTGTTGACGATGCTCGGCTTCGAGGCTGTCGAGTTCTTGGGGTTGCAGGTCCAGCTGGTCGAGTTCTTCTACTTGGTAGCGCAGCAACTGGGTGCGAGCGCTGATTTCGGCATCGTTTTGTTGGCGGTTGTGCAGTTGGGTCGCCAGTGTCTGCCAGTGGCGCCAGGCGTGTTTAACCGCCTGGTACAAACTGGTGTGGCCGCCATACATATCCAGAAGTGCCCGCTGGTGGTCTTTTTTCAACAGGCGCTGATGCGCGTGCTGGCTGTGGATGTCGATAAGCAGCTCGCCCAGACTGCGCAGCTGAGTCAAGGTGGCGGACTGGCCGTTGATATATGCGCGCGATCGCCCGTCAGCGCTGATAGTGCGCCTAAGTAAGCATTCACTATCGGCGTCGAGCTCTTGTGCCTGCAACCACTTGCGGGCCTTGGCGAGTTGGCTGAGATCAAAGGTGGCGGTGATGTCGGCGCGCTCGGCTCCGGCGCGCACCTTGTCGGCGTCGGCCTTGTCGCCCAGGGCCATGCCCAGAGCGTCGAGCAGCAGTGATTTCCCCGCTCCGGTTTCCCCGGTCAGGGCGGTTAAACCCTGGTGCAGCTCGAGTTCCAAGTGTTCAACCAAGGTGAAATTGTGAATGCTGAGGTGTGTGAGCATGGCTGGGGCTCCTGAGTTATTGCTGTGTATTTATACAGTAAAATGATCGCTGTGCAATCCCCTTGAGAAAATTCCCTTGAATGTGCGCCCACAGGCCCCATATAGGCTGCAGTGTATTTCTGGCCGGCGGGCTCGGCCCGCCACGATCGTAGATGGAGCAAAAACTGTGACCACAGAACAAGAGAATCCCCAGGTAGAGGATGCAGCGCCCGCTGCAGAGCAGCAGGCCGACGCACAGGCGCCACAGCCTGAAGCTGAGTCCGGCGGTTTGGAAGCCGAAGTGGCGCGACTGCAGGAAGAGTTGCAGCAAGCCAAGGACAATGCGCTGCGCGCCGCCGCCGAGGCGCAGAACATTCGCCGCAGGGCCGAGCAAGATGTGGAAAAAGCCCATAAATTTGGTCAGGAAAAAATCGTCTCCGACATGCTGGTGGTGGCCGATAACCTGGAGCGCGCACTGGCTTCTGTGGAGGGTGCCGACGAGCAGTTCAAGGCGGTAACCGAAGGGTTGGAGTTGACCCTTAAATCGCTGATTGACGGCCTTAAGCGCCACCAGGTGGCCCAGATAGACCCCAAGGGCGAACCCTTTGATCCGCAATTTCACCAGGCCATGACCATGGTGCCCAACCCCGATGTGGAGCCCAACACTGTGCTGGATGTATTTCAAAAGGGTTATACCCTGCACGGTCGCCTGGTGCGTCCGGCCATGGTGGTGGTGGCAAAGGCGCCTGAATAAGACGCAAAAGATGCCTGGCGGGGTTGAAAAATCGCCAACCGCGCCAATATAGACAGCAAGTAGACGGCGCCGGCCCAGCGGCCTTCGCCGCTAACCCCGACAGCAAGTGAATCGCCAGCAGTTAGTCCGATAAGCGGGCGCTGGCAAGACGTTAAAGTATTTTACGATTAAGTAACTGGAGAATTTTCATGGGTAAAATCATCGGTATCGACCTGGGCACGACCAACTCCTGTGTGTCTGTGCTTGAAGGCGACAAAACGCGTGTTATTGAGAACGCCGAAGGTGATCGCACCACGCCGTCCATCGTAGCCTTTACCGATGACGGTGAGGTACTGGTGGGCCAGAGCGCCAAGCGCCAGGCTGTCACCAATCCCCACAACACCCTGTTTGCCGTTAAGCGTCTGATCGGTCGCAAGTTCACCGACGACGTGGTGCAAAAAGACATCAAAATGGTGCCCTACAAAATTGTAGGCGCCGACAATGGCGATGCCTGGGTAGAAGTGAAGGGCGACCGCAAAGCGCCGCCACAGATTTCTGCCGAAGTGCTGAAGAAAATGAAAAAGACCGCCGAAGACTACTTGGGCGAGACAGTTACGGAAGCGGTTATTACCGTACCTGCCTATTTCAACGATTCTCAGCGTCAGGCCACTAAAGACGCCGGTAAGATCGCCGGTCTGGAAGTGAAGCGCATCATCAACGAACCCACTGCCGCGGCCCTGGCCTACGGCATGGACAAGGTGAAAGGCGATCGCACCATTGCGGTTTACGACTTGGGTGGCGGTACCTTCGATATCTCCATCATTGAAATTGCCGACGTAGACGGCGAGCACCAGTTTGAAGTGTTGGCCACCAATGGCGACACCTTCCTGGGTGGTGAGGACTTCGACCTGCGCTTGATTGAATACTTGGCAGACGAGTTCAAAAAGACCAACGGTATCGACCTGCACAGCGATCCACTGGCCCTGCAGCGTCTGAAAGAAGCCGCTGAAAAAGCCAAGATCGAGCTGTCCTCGAGCCAGCAAACCGAAGTGAACCTGCCCTACATCACCGCAGACGCCACGGGCCCCAAGCACCTGGTTGTGAAGTTGACGCGCTCCAAGCTGGAATCGCTGGTCGAGGAACTGGTGAAGCGTTCAATGGAACCCGTTAAGCAAGCCCTGGCCGACGCCGACTTGTCTGTGGGCGACATCAACGACGTGATTCTCGTGGGCGGTCAAACCCGTATGCCACTGGTGCAGAAGTACGTAACAGACTTCTTCGGCAAAGAGCCGCGCAAAGACGTTAACCCCGACGAAGCGGTTGCGATCGGTGCGGCTATTCAAGGTGCGGTGCTGTCTGGCGACGTGAAAGACGTACTGCTGCTGGACGTGTCGCCCCTGACCCTGGGTATTGAAACCATGGGCGGTGTGGCTACACCACTGATTGAAAAGAACACCACCATCCCGACCAAAAAGTCGCAGGTGTTCTCAACGGCAGAAGACAACCAAACTGCGGTAACCATTCACGTGGTACAGGGCGAGCGCAAGCAAGCCGCGCAGAACAAGTCGCTCGGTCGTTTTGATCTGGCGGACATTCCACCTGCACCGCGCGGCATGCCGCAAATTGAAGTGACCTTCGACATCGATGCCAACGGTATTTTAAACGTGAGCGCGAAAGACAAGGCTACCGGTAAAGAGCAGTCCATCGTGATCAAGGCCTCCTCCGGTTTGTCGGATGAAGAAATTGAAAAAATGGTACGCGATGCCGAGGCCAATGCCGAAGCCGATAAGAAGTTCGAGGAAGTGGTTACCGCGCGCAACACCTTGGACGGTCTGATCTCTGCCACCAAGAAAACGCTGACAGAAGCCGGTGATAAAGCGAGCGACGAAGAGAAGGCAGCTATCGAGGCGGCACTGAAAGACGCAGAAGCGGCGGTGAAGGGCGACGACAAGGCTGCGATGGACGCTGCCACACAGAAGTTGACCGAAGCCTCTGGCCCGCTGGCGCAGAAAATGTACGCCGAGCAGGCCCAGGCCCAGCAGGCCACAGGCGGTGCAGACAAGGCCGACACTAAAGCCAAAGCCGACGACGGCGTGGTAGACGCTGAGTTTGAAGAGGTCAAAGACGATCAGAAGTAATTCTGCGGGCGGGCCTCGGTTGTCCGCCCTGGAAATACACTGATTGCAAACAAGGCGCGGCTTGTCATGAGTCGCGCCATTGTTTTAACCGAGTTGCATTAACCTGTACTCGCGTGGGTAGCGCGGGTGCCACAACAAGTTACCAAGCCTATGTCTAAACGCGATTACTACGAAGTGCTGGGTGTCGAGCGCGGCGTCGATGAAAAGGAGCTGAAAAAAGCTTACCGTCGCATCGCCATGAAGTACCACCCCGACCGTAACCCGGACGACAAAAGTGCCGAAGATAAGTTCAAAGAGGCCAGCGAGGCCTATGAAGTCTTGTCCGATAGCCAAAAGCGCGCCGCCTACGACCAGTATGGTCACCGCGGTGTAGAAGGTATGGCCGGCGGCGGTGGCGGCCAGGGCTTTGGCAACTTTTCCGATATTTTTGGCGACGTGTTTGGCGACATTTTCGGTGGTGGCGGAGGCCGTGGTCGCGGCGGGCCATCGCGTGGTTCGGATTTGCGCTACACACTGGACTTGGATCTGGAAGCCGCGGTTAAAGGCACCACGGTGAAGATCAAAGTGCCAACGCTGGTGGCTTGCGAGCCCTGCGACGGCTCGGGTGCGAAAAAAGGCACTAAGGCCAGCACCTGCACTACCTGCGGTGGCGTGGGTCAAGTGCGCATGCAGCAGGGCTTTTTCTCGGTTCAGCAAACTTGCCCCAATTGCCGCGGGCGCGGCACCTTGATTACCGATCCCTGCCCCAGCTGTCACGGACAAGGGCGCAAGGAAGAAACGCGCACCCTGTCGGTTAAAGTGCCGCCGGGTGTGGATACGGGCGATCGTATTCGCCTGTCGGGCGAGGGTGAAGCCGGTGAGGCCGGCGGCCCGCCCGGTGATTTGTACGTGCAGGTCAATGTGCGCGAACACGCCATCTTTGAGCGCGACGGCCGCAACCTCTACTGCGAAGTGCCCATCAGCTTTGTGGATGCGGTACTGGGTGGTGAGCTGGAAGTGCCCACACTGGAGGGGCGGGTGAAATTGAAAGTGCCGCCAGAAACCCAAACCGGCAAGATGTTTCGCTTGCGCGGTAAAGGCGTGGTGCCCGTGCGCGGTGGCAGTGCGGGCGATTTAATGTGTCGTGTGGTGGTGGAAACACCGGTTAACCTGTCGAATAAGCAAAAGCAAATGCTGCGCGACTTCCAGGAAACCATGGGCAGCAGCAAACACTCGCCCCGTCAGACCACCTGGTTTGAAGGTATGAAAAACTTCTTCGGCGATATGAAAATTTGATCGGATGGCGCCCTGCGCCCCGGTACCGACTGAAAATTAAGGATACTGCATGACCGTCAAGTTAGCGGTAACGGGCGCCGCCGGGCGCATGGGTAAGATGTTGATTGAGGCCATCGCCAATACCGAAGGGGTGGCGTTGATGGCGGCTGTGGTGCGCGCAGGCTCAAGCCTGGTGGGCGCCGACGCCGGTGAATTGGCGGGCATCGGTAAAAACGGTGTGCGGCTGTCGGGTGATCTGCACGAAGTGGTGGAGGATTTCGACGTACTTATCGACTTCACTCAGCCCAAAGCGACGCTCGAAAACGTCGCTATTTGTGCCGATGCCCACAAGAAAATTGTGATCGGCACAACCGGATTTACCGAGGCGCAAAAGGCGCAATTATTGGAGGCGCAGGATGCCACCGCGCTGTGCCTGTCGGCCAACTATGCCACGGGGGTGAACCTGTGCTTCAAGTTGCTGGCCGAGGCTGCCAAAACCCTGGGTGACGACTACGATGTAGAGGTCTACGAGGCCCACCACCGGCATAAGGTGGATGCGCCTTCGGGCACGGCGTTGCGCATGGGCGAGGTATTGGCCGGTAGTCTCAACCGCGAGCTCGACAAGGTCGCCGTCTACGGACGGGAAGGGCAGACCGGCGCCCGGGCCAAAGATACCATCGGCTTTGCCACCGTGCGCGGCGGCGATGTAGTGGGCGACCACACGGTGATGTTTATGGCCGACGGCGAGCGCATTGAAATTACCCACAAGGCCTCATCGCGCATGGCCTTTGCCCGCGGTGCCGTGCGCGCCGCCCAGTGGATGGACGCGCGCAAGACCGGCCTCTACGACATGCAAGACGTGCTCGGGTTGCGTTAGTCCCCGGTTCGAGCACGCTAAGGGGGCGCCGGCACTTTGCCGGCAGCTTCCTTACTCCTCTATTCTTCTATTCCTCTCCCCATTACGTTACTTGTTGCCTGTCATTTGGTTATTTTGCCAGCCGTGACTATGCTCATTAGTACCCAAAGCCCTCTGTCAGTTTGGCGCGTCAGCGCTGTGCGCTAGGTGCGCCTTGTGGCGATGTGCTTGGGGGTGGCTTGCATACACAGCGTGCAATCGTCGCTAAAGATTTAAATCGAAAGTTCGATAACCTGTTTGAAATCCCCGTAAGGATATTCAGATTGGCAATCGCCGGAACGCCGCTCTTTGGCGCGGTAGGTTGGCGAAAATGGCGAGCAACAGTAAGGTGCACTATTGATGAATATGTTCAGTATGTCTTTGAAATGGAAGGTGTTTTTGGGGATTACCGTAACCAGCCTGCTGGCCGTAATTCTCTCCAGCACCCTGGCTGTGCGGGCCGAAGTGCAGAGGGTGGAGGCTACCATTCAGTCCGACACCCAAGACCTTGCCGAAATTATCGGCAACGCCACTGTGGGTGCCATTGCCTTTGGCGACAGCGCGTCGGCGCGGGACATTTTGGGCAGTTTGCAGCAGCAGGGGCGCGTGCTGGCTGCCGTTATCTATGGCGAAAATGGCAAGCCTTTTGTTTGGTATGAGCGCGGGGTGAAGGGCGCCGACAATCCGCCTTCAATTGCCCCCCGCTCGCCGGGCAGCTTAGGTATTTCGGTACACGACGATCGTGTAGACGTCATGGCATCGATCGTGGCAGATGGCAGTAAAGTGGGCACTATCTACCTATCTGCCAGCTTAGAGGAGCTGAACAAGGCGATCGCGGCCGCCATCTGGGGGGCGGTCAGTACGGTGGTGATTATCGGCATTCTGTCGGCAGTAATATCTTTCGTGCTGCAGGCGGGTATTGTCGGGCCCATCAACTCGGTGGCCGAAGCACTGGAAGATATTGCCGGCGGCGGTGGTGACTTGACCCGCCGGTTACCGGTTAATTCCGACGACGAAGTGGGTCGCCTGTCCACCGCCTTTAATACCTTCGTGGACAAGGTGCACGGCATCATCGCCGACTTCTCGGTGACGGCGTCGGGGCTCAATGAGCAGGCCAATACCCTGTCGGGCACCGCTAAAGAAACCGAGCGGGGCGTCGTACGCCAGCAAACGGAAATTCAACAGGTGGTGACCGCTGTGCGCGAAATGGCTGCCGTGGTGGGCGATGTGTCGAGCAATGTGTCGCAGGCCGCCGCCAATGCCGAAGAGGCTGATCGCCAGGCCAATAGCGGCAAGGGCGTGGTGTCCTCCACGGTGACCAAAATCGAAGGGCTGGCCAAGGATATCAACGCTGCTGCAGAGGTTATCGATAAACTGCGTTCCGAGACCGATAGCATCGGCAGTGTGCTGGATGTGATTCGCGGCATTGCCGAGCAAACCAACCTCTTGGCCCTGAATGCTGCCATTGAGGCGGCGCGCGCCGGCGAGCAGGGCCGAGGCTTTGCGGTGGTGGCCGACGAAGTGCGTACCTTGGCGTCGCGCACCCAAACCTCGACTCAAGAAATTCAAGTCATGATCGAGCGCTTACAGGCCGGTGCTCGCGAAGCCGTGCAAATGATGGACAAAGGTACCGGGCAGGCCGGCGAGTCGGTGACTCAGGCCGAGGAGGCCAGCCGTGCATTGGATGCCATTACCGCCGGTGTGGGGTCGATCAAAGACAAAACCAATCAAATCGCCAGCGCCACCGAAGAGCAATCGGCGGCTACGCGCGAAATGGAGCGCAATATGGAAAATATTGCCGGCGTGGCGCGCCAGGCCTCAGAGGGCTCTATCGAAATTGCCGCCAGTACAGCACGATTGGCAGAAATGGCGGCTAGCATGGCCAATATTGTGAAGCAGTTTAAGGTTTAAAGATCGGCCCTTGCGGAAATTGGTGTAAATTGCGCGTGGACAGCAAGATGCGCTTTCCGTAAAATGCGCGGTTAAGTTGCTAACGGTCAGAGCAGGGCAAAATCGCCTTTCGACCGCAGGGGAAATATCGACACAGAACGATGAAAAAGCGAGATGAAGCCTGCGTTTCATCTCGCTTTTTTACAACCTGCGGTGCACTCCAAACACGGAAAATGATGCGAACGTCGCACAACGTGCTGAAAAGCACGGTTGTTTTGCTCAGCCTGAAAAAAGTCAGAATGCCAGCCAATGCCTAGGAGGTCGACTTGTCTACTGGTGCCCCACGCCCCGCCATACTCATTCTTGAAGACGGCAGTATTTTCAGAGGAACCGCCATAGGTGCCTCCGGTGCTTCCGCTGGTGAGGTGGTGTTCAATACCGCCATGACCGGCTACCAGGAAATCCTCACCGATCCGTCCTACGCGCGACAAATCGTCACGCTGACCTACCCTCATATCGGTAATACCGGTACTAACGACGAAGACGCCGAGTGCGACCGCGTGTGGGCCGCCGGTTTGGTGATTCGGGATTTGCCACTGCTGGCCAGCAACTTCCGCAATCAGCAGAGCCTGCAGGACTACCTGGCTGAGCGCAATGTGGTGGGCATCGCCGATATCGATACCCGCCGGCTCACGCGGATCTTGCGCGACAAGGGCGCCCAGTCCGGCTGCATCGTGGCCGCAGAAGCGGTGGGCGAAGCGCTGGACGAGGCGGCCGCCCTGGCTCAGGCGAAGGCCTTTGGCGGCCTCAAAGGCATGGACCTGGCAAAGGCAGTGACTGCCGCTGCGGCCTACCCCTGGAGCGAGGGCTCCTGGGCACTTGGGCAGGGTTTTACCGCTCCAGTGGACAAACCATATAAGGTGGTGGCCTACGATTACGGCGTCAAGCGCAATATCCTGCGCATGCTGGTGGACCGCGGTTGTGATTTGACCGTAGTGCCCGCGCAAACCCCCGCCGCCGACGTATTAGCCCTGAACCCGGATGGCGTATTTCTGTCGAACGGTCCCGGTGATCCGGAGCCTTGCGACTACGCCATTGAGGCCATTCAGGCGCTGCTCGCAACGGATATTCCCGTATTTGGCATATGTCTCGGGCACCAGCTGCTGGCGCTGGCCAGTGGTGCTAAAACCGTGAAAATGAAGTTCGGTCACCACGGCGGCAACCACCCGGTTCAGGATCTGGAGAGCGGCAAGGTGCTCATTACCGCGCAGAACCATGGTTTTGCCGTGGACGAGGCAACGCTGCCCGACAACCTGCGCGCCACGCACAAGAGCCTATTCGACGGCTCTTTGCAGGGGATTCACCGCACCGACAAGCCCGCCTTCAGTTTTCAGGGGCACCCAGAGGCCAGTCCCGGTCCCCACGACGCGGCGCCCCTGTTTGACCACTTTATTGAATTAATGAAGGCGCGCCGCTAGCGCGCCTTTGTTCCATTTTTTTACCTTTAAGCTTCAGGCCCAACAGCAATGCCAAAAAGAACTGACATTAAAAGTATCCTGATCCTCGGCGCCGGACCTATCGTAATTGGTCAGGCCTGTGAATTTGACTACTCGGGCGCGCAGGCTTGTAAGGCGCTGCGCGAAGAGGGTTACCGGGTAATTCTGGTGAACTCCAATCCGGCCACAATCATGACCGAGCCGGCCATGGCAGATGCAACCTACAGTGAGCCCATCGAAGGGCAACCGGTTGCCGCCATCATCGAAAAAGAACGGCCCGATGCCGTGCTGCCTACTATGGGCGGGCAAACGGCGCTCAACTGCGCGTTGGCACTGCACAAGCACGGCGTGCTGGAAAAGTATAATGTTGAATTGATTGGTGCCAACGAAGAGGCCATCAATAAAGCCGAAGATCGCGAACTGTTTGACCAGGCCATGAAGAAAATTGGCCTGGAATGCGCGCGGGCGAAAATTGTTCACACCATGGAAGAGGCGAAAGAAGTTCCCAAGGAATTTGGCTTTCCCTGCATTATTCGGCCTTCGTTTACCATGGGCGGTTCCGGTGGCGGCATCGCGTACAACTGGGAAGAATTTGAAGAAATTTGCGCCCGGGGCTTGGATCTCTCGCCCACTAACGAACTGCTCATCGATGAATCGCTCATCGGCTGGAAAGAGTACGAAATGGAGGTGGTGCGCGACAAAAATGACAATTGCATTATTGTGTGTTCCATCGAAAACTTTGACCCCATGGGTGTACACACCGGTGACTCCATCACTGTGGCGCCTGCACAAACGCTGACCGACAAAGAATACCAAATCATGCGAAACGCCTCGGTGGCCGTGCTGCGTGAAATTGGCGTGGAAACCGGTGGCTCGAACGTGCAATTTGCGGTAGACCCGAAAACCGGTCGCTTGGTGGTGATCGAAATGAATCCGCGAGTCTCGCGTTCGTCGGCGCTGGCCTCCAAGGCTACGGGTTTCCCCATTGCAAAAATTGCTGCCAAATTGGCAGTGGGCTACACGTTGGACGAACTTAAAAATGAAATCACCGGCGGCGCAACGCCGGCTTCATTTGAGCCTTCTATCGATTACGTAGTAACCAAAGTGCCGCGCTTTACCTTTGAAAAGTTTGGCGACGCCGACGCGCGCCTGACCACCCAAATGAAATCGGTGGGTGAGGTCATGGCCATTGGTCGCACTTTCCAAGAATCGGTGCAAAAAGCGTTGCGCGGTTTGGAAGTGGGCTCGGCCGGCTTTGAACCCATTGTGGATTTGACCGAGGCCGATGCGCTGACGCACATCCGTCGCGATTTGACTACGCCGGGCGCCAAGCGCATTTGGTATGTCGCCGACGCCTTCCGCGCCGGCATGAGTGTAGACGAAGTGTTTGATGCCTCGTTTATCGATCCGTGGTTTTTGGTGCAAATTGAAGACATAGTACGCACTGAAAAAGAATTGGAATCCATGGCGCTGTCGTCAATTGACGCCGACAAAATGTTCGCCCTAAAGCGCAAGGGGTTCTCCGACAAGCGTCTGGCCAGCCTGTTAGGTGTTAGCGAGAAAACTTTCCGCAAACATCGCCACAGCCTGAATATTCGCCCCGTCTATAAGCGCGTGGATACCTGCGCGGCAGAATTTTCCACCGAAACGGCCTACATGTACTCCACCTACGAGGAGGAGTGCGAAGCCAACCCCTCCGAGCGCGACAAGATTCTGGTGCTCGGCGGCGGCCCCAACCGTATCGGCCAAGGTATTGAGTTTGACTATTGCTGTGTGCATGCGGCGCTGGCCATGCGCGAAGACGGTTTCGAAACCATTATGGTGAACTGCAACCCCGAAACTGTGTCCACCGATTTTGACACCAGCGACCGCTTGTTCTTTGAGCCGGTGACTCTTGAGGATGTGTTGGAAATTGTCGCGCTGGAAAAACCCAAGGGCGTTATTGTGCAATTCGGTGGCCAAACGCCGCTGAAATTGGCGCGCGCGCTTGAGGAAGCTGGCGTCCCTATCATTGGTACGCCACCCGAGGCTATCGACCGCGCCGAAGACCGCGAGCGCTTTCAGCAAATGGTGATTCGTCTAGGCCTGAAACAGCCTTCAAACGCCATTGTGCGTTCAACGGAAGAGGCGCTGCGCGCGGCCGAAGCGGTGGGCTACCCCTTGGTTGTGCGTCCAAGCTATGTGCTGGGCGGCCGCGCCATGGAAATTGTATACAACGAATCGGAGCTCAAGCAGTACATGCGCGAGGCCGTTCAGGCTTCCGACGATGCACCGGTATTGTTGGATCACTTCTTAAACAATGCCATTGAGGTGGATATCGATGCCGTGTCCGACGGCAAGGATGTGGTGATTGGCGCCATCATGCAGCACATTGAGCAGTGCGGCGTGCACTCGGGCGACTCCGCTTGTTCGCTGCCGCCTTACTCGTTGGCTAAAGATGTGCAGGACGAAATGCGCGAGCAAGTGCGCAAAATGGCTTTGGAGCTAGGCGTTGTAGGTTTGATGAACGTCCAGTTGGCCTATCAGGACGGCGAGGTGTACGTCATTGAAGTGAATCCGCGCGCCTCGCGCACGGTGCCCTTTGTGTCCAAGTGCATCGGTGTGTCGCTGGCCAAAGTGGCGGCTCGCTGCCAGGCCGGCCGCAGCCTGGCCGATCAGGGGTTTACGCAGGAAATCGTGCCGACTTACTACAGCGTTAAAGAAGCGGTTTTCCCGTTTAACAAGTTCCCCACGGTGGACCCCATTCTCGGCCCGGAAATGCGTTCAACAGGTGAGGTGATGGGCGTGGGCGATACCTTCGCGGAAGCCTTTGCCAAAGCGCAGCTGGGCGCTGGCGATGTCTTGCCCACCAAGGGCCGCGCGTTTATCTCCGTGCGCGACTTCGATAAGGACGGCATGCTGACTGTGGCCAAAGAATTGGCAGACTTGGGCTTTGAATTAGTTGCCACGCGCGGCACAGCGGCGGTGATTGCCGCTGCGGGAGTACCGGTTCAAATCGTCAATAAGGTCACCGAAGGTCGGCCGCACATTGTGGATATGATTAAAAATGATGAAATAGATCTCATCATTAATACCACCGAAGGTAAGCAGGCAATCAAAGATTCTGCTTCCATCCGCCGTGGTGCAGAGGGACATCGGGTGTATTACACAACTACCCTGGCGGCGGCAGAAGCGCTGTGTGTGGCCCTGCGATTTGGTTTGAAAACCAACGTGCGCCGCCTGCAAGATTTGCATAAGAGGATTCATGCATGACCAAATACCCCATGACAGTGGCCGGTGCGGAGAAGCTGCGCCTGGAGCTGGAAAATCTGAAAAAAGTTGAGCGTCCACGCATTGTGGCCGCCATCGCGGAGGCGCGTGAACACGGCGATTTGAAAGAAAATGCCGAGTATCACGCAGCTCGCGAACAGCAGGGCTTTTGCGAAGGTCGCATTCAGGAAATTGAAGCCAAGCTGAGCAATGCGCAAATTATCGATATCAGCAAAATTCCCGAAGGTGACAAAGTGATCTTCGGTGCCACCGTGGATATCATGAACCTGGAAACCGACGCCATTCAAACCTACAAGATAGTGGGTGAAGACGAGGCCGATGTGAAAGCCAACATGATTTCGGTGACGTCGCCTATCGCACGGGCACTGGTGGGCAAAGAAGTGGGTGATATCGTTGTAGTGCGCACACCGGCGGGTGAAGTGGAGTACGAAATAGACGCGGTTTACCACCGCTAAGTCGATGCAGGTTGACTGGCACCCTGCATGGCTCAGCGAGACGAGCAGGGTTGTCAGCTGTATGGCGGCGAGATAAACCGGTAGCTGGGGCAGGCTGCGTGTTAGCCTGCTTTGAATCGGTGCCCGAGCGGGCAGTAGCCCCGAATATTAACCGGCAATATTAGACAGTTTTGGATTGGGTTCGCGGGCAGCGCGAAAGATCAGGGCAATTTTGCCAATTTCTTGAATGACCTCGGCGCGGGTTTTCTGGCACAGAGTTTCAATAGCGCGTTTGCGCGATTCGCGGTCATTGATGGCAATCTTTACCTTGATCAATTCGTGATCTTCTAGCGCGCGGTTCACTTCCTCGAGCACACCTTCGGAAAGCCCCTTTTCTGCAACCATAACCACGGGCTTTAGGTTGTGACCAATTTGACGAAACTGTTTTCTGCGCTCTGCACTGACTGGCATAAAAAATCCTGAACTGACTGAATAACGGGCATTAGATCGCTGAAGCGCCATCGGGCACTCCAGAATGCGCGCATTGTAGCCTAAAGTGCGCGCTGAGGCCTGCTTTGCCGATGATTTACCCATATCTGGCGCCGCCGTGCAGGTCTGTCCCAGTGGGGGTTCGAAAATAGGGGCTTGAGCTTGCAATTTGGCGCTTGGGCCCCACTATTAAGTGACTGAGCGCGTGCTGCAGATTGGTCGATGGATCAAGGGCAATTGTCGCGACTACGAAAATCCGGCATTTACACCGGTGCTTAGCTGTATCATGCTCTCAGGTGGAGCGATGCAAGCACTGGCTGGCCGCGCTGCTGCTGGTGTAAACCAGTGTTAATTGCTGACGTTAAGATGTGAGGGTAACCCTTTGAATGATATGGCAAAAAATTTAGTTCTGTGGCTGATTATCGCCGCGGTATTGCTGTCGGTGTTCCAGAACTTTAATGCCTCCCCCAACAAGGAAGAAATCCCCTATTCCGAGTTTGTGCTTGAAGTGCAGGCCGACAGGGTAAAGGAAGTCAGCATTGATGGCTTGATGATCGAAGGCGAGCGCCAGACCGATGGCTCCCGCTTTGTCACGATCCGTCCAAATCTGGTTGATATGAAGCTAATGGACGACCTGCTCAATCACGGCGTAAAAGTCGTGGGCAAAAAGCCCGAACAGGCCGGCTTCTGGCAGCAGCTCTTTTTTGCCAGTTTCCCCATATTGCTCATTATTGCCGTGTTCATGTTCTTCATGCGCCAGATGCAGGGCGGCGGCGGTGGCCGGGGCGGCCCCATGAGCTTCGGCAAAAGCAAGGCGCGCCTGCTGGGTGAAGATCAAATTAAAACCACCTTTGCCGATGTGGCGGGGGTAGATGAGGCCAAGGAAGAAGTGCAAGAGCTGGTTGAGTTCCTGCGCGACCCCTCGCGTTTTCAGCGTTTGGGCGGTCAGATCCCGCGCGGCGTGCTGATGGCGGGACCGCCCGGTACCGGTAAGACCCTGCTGGCTAAGGCCATCGCTGGAGAAGCCAAGGTACCCTTCTTTTCCATTTCCGGCTCAGATTTCGTTGAAATGTTCGTGGGTGTTGGTGCCTCGCGGGTGCGCGACATGTTTGACCAGGCGAAAAAGCAGGCGCCTTGCATCATCTTTATCGATGAAATTGATGCGGTGGGTCGCCACCGTGGCGGCGGTCACGGCGGTGGCCACGACGAGCGCGAGCAAACCCTGAACCAATTATTGGTGGAAATGGACGGCTTTGAGGGCAACGAAGGCATTATTGTCATCGCGGCCACCAACCGCCCCGATGTACTGGACAAGGCGCTGCTGCGTCCCGGACGTTTCGATCGCCAGGTGTTTGTGGGCTTGCCCGATATTCGCGGCCGCGAGCAAATCCTGAAAGTGCACATGCGCAAGGTGCCCCTGGATGAAAAGGTGCAGGCGTCTATTATCGCGCGCGGCACCCCAGGCTTTTCCGGGGCGGATTTGGCCAATTTGGTTAACGAGGCCGCACTGTTTGCCGCCCGTGCCAACAAGCGCCTGGTGACTATGGAAGAGTTTGAAAAAGCACGCGATAAAATCATGATGGGCGCCGAGCGCAAGACCATGGTGATGAGCGAGAAAGAAAAAGAGAACACCGCCTACCACGAGGCGGGGCACGCTATTATCGGCCGGCTGGTGCCCGAACACGACCCTGTGCACAAGGTCACCATTATCCCGCGCGGTCGAGCACTTGGCGTTACCCAGTTTTTGCCTGAAGATGACAAATACAGCCTGAGCAAACGCGCCCTGGAATCGCAGTTGTGCACCTTGTTTGGCGGTCGCATTGCCGAGCAAATGACACTGGGTTTTGACGGTGTCACTACGGGTGCCTCGAATGACATCGAGCGCGCAACGCAATTGGCGCGCAATATGGTAACCAAGTGGGGCTTGTCTGAGAAATTGGGGCCGCTTAATTACGGCGAGGAAGAGGGTGCCTACCCGGGAATGTACCACTCGGCGCATTCCGATGGCACCTCGCGCATGATTGACGAAGAGGTGCGTCATATTGTCGATAGTTGCTACGCGCGCGCGACTAAAATTCTGGAAGAAAATCGCGATATCCTGGAGGCCATGAAGGACGCATTGATGGAGTATGAAACCATTGATGCAGAGCAAGTTGACGACTTAATGGCTCGCCGCAAAGTGCGTCCGCCGCGCGATTGGGACGACAATGACTTTAATAGCCACCTTAAGGGCGGCTCGGGCGATGATGAAAAAGAAAAGCCTGCCAATCCCATCGGAGGGCCTGCTAAAGATCATTGATGCCGGCAGCGCGATTCGTCTGCAGTAAGCCCCGAAGCGCCAGCTGTCACCGCAGTTGGCGCTTATTTTTTGTCTATAATTTTGTCGTTGATGAATAATCATCCCTTAATGTGAGGGCGCGCAATGGCACTGCACACGCTGGCCTACGTAAGCCAAGCTACCAAAACCATGGACGAACAGGCACTGCGGGATCTACTTGATCAAGCGCGCACCCACAATTTGCGCCACTGCGTCACGGGTGTTTTGATTTACTGCGACGGCAGTTTTTTTCAGGTGGTGGAGGGTGAGCAGCAGGCGCTGGATCGTCTGTACGACAACTTATTGGGCGATACGCGCCACCGCGATCTGCGGCGATTGTACTATCGGGCTCTGGCCCAGCGGGATTTTGCCGAGTGGTCTATGGCCTTTCGCGAATACCGGGATCTGGCCGATGTGCCCGTCCCGGGGTTTTCAGCGTTATTGAGCACGGGCGAGCTGCCCGTGGACGGTGCTTCTGAAGTCGGCCGAATGATTCAGATGTTTCGCAAGTTGTTTGATGTGGTCTGAATGGCCCTGCACTTTTGCTGCGCAAGCGAGTTGCACACAAGAGGATGCGAGTGTGTTAGGTGAAGTGAATTTTGGCGGCCGCCGCGTTGACCTGTCGGTGCCGCAGGTGATGGGTATCCTGAATGTGACGCCCGACTCGTTCAGCGACGGCGGTCGTTTTTTTGACCAGGGTGTGGTGCTGACAAAGGTAATTGACGCAGCGTCCGCCATGGTGGATGCAGGCGCGACATTTTTGGATGTGGGGGGCGAATCGACTCGCCCGGGGGCGCTGCCTGTGGATGAGGCGCAAGAATTGGCGCGCGTGATACCCGTAGTGGAGGCGCTGGCAAATCGGTTTGATGTGGTCATCTCCGTCGATACCAGTCGGGCTTCTGTGATTACCGAAGCCGCGAACGCGGGCGCCGGGTTGATTAACGATGTACGTGCACTGCAATTGCCGGGTGCATTGGCGGCGGCGGCGGCGACGTCCTTGCCGGCCTGTCTAATGCACATGCAGGGGCAGCCCGCCAATATGCAAACGGCACCGGCCTACAGTGATATCGTTGCAGAAGTTCAGGCATTTTTGCAGGCGCGCACCGACGCCTGTCGCGCCGTAGGTATAGACGCAGCGCGAATTCTGCTCGACCCCGGCTTCGGATTTGGTAAAACGCTAGCCCATAATTTGGCGCTGTTTCGCGCGCTGCCAACACTTGGGCAGTCGCAGCCATTGCTGGTGGGCGTATCGCGTAAAACCATGGTGGGCCAGATCTGCGATCAGCCAGTGGAGCGGCGCCAGGCCGGCAGCGTAGCACTTGCGCTATTGGCGGCCCAAGCAGGCGCCTCAATTTTGCGCGTTCACGACGTGGCTGAGACGGTGGATGCGCTGCGGGTGTTGTCGGCGGTAAATAATCCACAGTAGGTTGATTAATATTGGGTTAGAATGGCCGGTTTACAGATCCTGCAGGACGCAACTCAAGGCACTAGATTCCATGACACGTAAATATTTTGGCACAGACGGCATTCGCGGTGCTGTTGGCGAATTCCCCATTACCCCCGATTTCATGCTCAAGCTGGGTTGGGCTGCGGGTCATGTGTTGGGCGAGCGATTTGATGGCCCCAAACGTATTCTGATCGGCAAGGACACCCGTATCAGTGGCTATATGTTTGAGTCGGCACTTCAGGCTGGCTTGATTAACGCCGGCGTGGATGTGGGGTTGCTTGGGCCTATGCCAACGCCTGCCATTGCCTACCTCACGCGCACCTTTCAAGCGCAAGCGGGTATTGTTATTAGCGCCTCGCATAATGCCTACGGCGACAATGGTATTAAATTTTTTAGCGGTTCGGGCACCAAATTACCCGATAGCGTTGAGCTCAAAATAGAGCAGATGCTGGATCAGCCCATGTCCACTGCCGAGCGGTTAGGTAAGGCCCGTCGCATTGAGGATGCCGCCGGGCGCTATATCGAGTTCTGCAAGGGCACTCTGCCTTGGGGTTTTAGTCTGCAGGGACTCAAAATTGTGGTGGACTGTGCCAATGGTGCCACCTATCACGTGGCGCCCGACGTCTTTAGGGAGTTGGGGGCAAAAGTGGTACCCATTGCGAATGAGCCCAATGGCACCAACATTAACCGCGCCTGTGGCTCCACCAAGCCCGAAGTGTTGCGGGAAAAGGTGCTTGAATTGGGCGCCGACCTGGGCGTGGCGTTTGACGGCGACGGAGATCGCGTCTGTTTTGTGGACCACCGAGGTCAGGTGGTCGATGGCGATGAAATCCTCTATATCATTGCGGCCCACCGCATAGAGCAGGGGCGGGAGTGTGCTGGCGTTGTAGGTACGCTCATGAGTAATTTCGGCTTTGAGTTGGGGTTGAAAAATATCGGTGTTGAACTGGTGCGCGCCGACGTGGGCGATCGCTATGTTATTGAGGCCATGCGCAACCACGGTTGGGATCTGGGCGGCGAATCCTCTGGCCATATTATTTGCGGAGATTTGACTACCACCGGCGATGGTATAGTGGCCGCGCTGCAGGTGCTGCTGGCGATGGTCAGTACGGGTAAGGGGTTGCACGAGTTGAAATCGGCCATGACCAAGTGCCCGCAAACCATGATCAATGTGCGAGTAAAGAATAAAGCTTTGTTGCAGGATAATGCCCAAATAAAAACGGCGGTAACCGAAACGCAGGCGGTGCTGGCTGACAAGGGACGGGTGCTGCTGCGCCCGTCGGGCACAGAGCCGGTGGTGCGGGTTATGGTGGAAGGCGAGGACGCCGTGGTTGTTAAAAAGCTGGCCAGTGAGTTGGCCGAGGTCGTAGAGCGGGCCGTTGGCGCTTGACGACCACCTCCAATTGATTGAATTACAAGGCGAAAAGCCGTTGTAACTCGGCAGCGACTTCGCTAACATTGGCGCCCGCTCGAGAGGCCCTCCCGGTGACGGGTGATCCTTGCAGGCTGCAGGAGTAGATATGCGACGCCCTTTAGTCATGGGTAACTGGAAAATGTACGGTTCGCTGGCACACAACCGCCAGTGGGCGGCAGCGTTCAGTGCCTTGGGCACAGATCTTCAAGGTGTAGATAGCGCAATAGCGCCCCCTGCCCCTTACATGGCAGACCTTGCGGCGCTACTGCCGGCAACTGTCGCACTGGGTGCGCAGGATGTGAGTGCCGAGCAGGGAAGTGGTGCGTTTACTGGCCAAGTGAGTGCCGAGATGCTTGTGGACTTCGGCGTTCGCTACGTCATAGTGGGGCACTCGGAGCGACGCGCCCTTCAGGGCGAGTCCGATGCGCTGGTAGCCGCCAAGGTTCAGGCGGCACTTGCAGCCGGCCTCACGCCAGTCGTGTGTGTGGGCGAGACGCTGGAAGAGCGCGATACGGGGAATACCCTGGCGGTAGTAGCGCGGCAGTTAGGCGCTGTTACAGGCGTCCTGACTTCAGAGGTCCAGGAAAAGTTGGTAATCGCCTATGAGCCTGTTTGGGCCATTGGCACCGGTAAAACCGCAGGCCCTGAGCAGGCTCAGGAGGTGCACGGTTATATCCGCAGCCTGCTGAGTGAATCGGCGGCTGAAAAAGTTAGAATTTTGTACGGCGGCAGCGTTAAGCCGGACAATGCGCAAGCGTTGTTTGCTGAGCCGGATGTAGATGGCGCCCTGGTGGGCGGAGCATCGTTAGACGCTCAAGAATTTAAATGTATATGTGATAGCGCGCAGTTATCGGCGCCGATTTAGAGAAGGTTATGGAACAGTTAATTATCATAGTGCACGTACTTGCCGCCTTGGCCATTATTGGCTTGATTCTGCTGCAGCAGGGCAAGGGTGCTGAAGCGGGGGCCTCCTTCGGTGGTGGTGCTTCGCAGACCGTATTCGGTAGCTCGGGCGGTGGCAATTTTTTCTCGCGTGCTACGGCGATTTTCTCGCTGATATTTTTTATTACCAGCTTTGGGTTGGCGATTGTCGCCAAGAATAAAGCTGCGGTTCAAGCCAATGTAGGTATTCCCGCTGTCGTCGAACAATCAGCGCCTGCCGATGTGGAAGTGCCCATGGTAGAAGAGCAGGGTTCAGATGTGCCAGAGGCGCCTGAACAGTAAAAGTTTAGCCCAAGTGGTGAAATTGGTAGACACGCTATCTTGAGGGGGTAGTGACGCAAGTCGTGCCGGTTCAAGTCCGGCCTTGGGCACCAAACTAAGGAAGCTCGATGCGAAAGCATCGGGCTTTTTTTTATTGGCCAGGCCGGATCAGGGTCCGGCGTTGATTCGCGCGCTGCGCTCACCCTTCGGGCCGCGATCGCGGTCCAAATCTGCGATTTGTGGGCACCAAACTAAGGAAGCTCAAGCGATTGCATCGGGCTTTTTTTTTATTGGCAAGGCCGGACCAGGGTCCGGCGTTGATTCGCGCGCTGCGCTCACCCTTCGGGCCGCGGTCGCGGTCCAAATCTGCGATTTGTGGGTACCAAACTAAGGAAGCTCAAGCGATTAATCGAGTTGTGCAGTGTCGCTGGATGGGTGTGAAAGTTTCGCTAATCAGCTTGTCTGCTCCGCCTGATGCGCAAAGGTTCGCAAGATGCGTATTTTCGATTACTGCCAGTCGGCTAGTGTGGCGGTGTTGGGCGAGGTGTGGCAGCCCGTTATGTCTGAGGCCTCATGTGTTGGTGGCAGCGCCCGGTAAATGGTGTGTTGCGGCCCGTTGCGACCTTGGACTGCTAGCGCTGGTCAACTGGGTGGGGGGCGTGCGCGCAAGCGTGATGTCGCGTCGCTTCTGTGGGATGCCGCAATTTAGTGCTTGGCGCCGTTATTTCGATCAGGTTGGCTGCTATCTGCCCTAAGTAATTGTTTTTATAAAATAAATGCAAAAAGGGGGTTGACCGGTACCGGGGGCATCCCTATAATTCGCGGCCTTGGTTGAGAGCACAGCTCGCCACCAAGTTGTTGATGCGGGGTGGAGCAGCCTGGTAGCTCGTCGGGCTCATAACCCGAAGGTCGTTGGTTCAAATCCAGCCCCCGCTACCAATTTTGAAGTTTGGTACCCGCAGTTCACTGGGTTATAGTGAGCTGCAACAGGCCGGCATAGCCGGGCGAAGGCCGAATTACCAGAATCGGCTTTTGGCTATCGAACTGCGTTGCAAAACGCGCCGAGAAGCCCCAATTTGGGGCTTTTTTGTATGCGCGAATTGCCTGGCCCAGCCCTATGGCTCGGCATTATGAATTGCTGCCCATCTGGGTAGTCATAATAAAAATGGGCCTAGTGCCCATTTTTTGTTTGTTTTCCGGGAATACAGAAGAATCTATGGCAACAAAGCAAGAAACCTTGCAAGCGCTCATCGCCCCAGTGGTCGAGTCACTGGATTGCGAATTTTGGGGCATGGAATACCTGTCTCAAGGGCGTCATACCACGCTGCGAATCTATATCGAACGCGAAGGTGGTGTTTTGCTGGAGGATTGTGAAAAAGTTAGCCGTCAAATCAGTGCCGTCATGGATGTGGAAGATCCCATCACTGGCGAGTACACGCTTGAAGTATCCTCTCCCGGCGTCGACAGACCTTTATACACGCTTGACCACTACCAGCGCTTCTCTGGCCAAAAAGCGGAGCTGCGTTTGCGCGTGCCCTTCGATGGCCGTCGCAAGTTTAGCGGCGTTATCGCCGGCATCGAAAACGATGAGGTTGTGCTGCAGGTAGAGGGTGAAGAGTACTTGTTCCCAATAGATTCGATTGAAAAGGCTAACATCGTCCCGCAATTCTAGTGCGGCGATTGGATGGAATTTAAGAGGCTAAACCATGATGAACAAAGAGATTTTGCTGGTCGCCGAGGCGGTGTCCAACGAAAAAGGCGTCGACCGAGATGTGATCTTTGAAGCTATTGAAATTGCGTTGGCAACGGCCACCAAGAAACGCTACGAAGAAGAGTCCGATATTCGCGTTGTCATCAATCGCAAGGATGGCAGTTATGAAACCTTCCGTCAGTGGTTAGTTGTTGACGACGACACCTTGGCCGAACTCGGCACCCAGTTCACTCTGGAAGAAGCCGCAGAAAAAGATCCGTCACTCAAGGCTGGCGACGTTTACGAAGAGCAAATTGAGAACGTCGAATTTGGTCGTATTGCTGCACAAACTGCTAAGCAGGTCATCGTGCAAAAAGTGCGCGAAGCTGAGCGGGCGCAAATCGTTGAAGAATATCGCGATCGCGTGGGCGAGCTAATCAACGGTACCGTCAAAAAAGTGACCCGCGATGCAGTTATTGTGGATTTGGGTAATAACGCCGAAGGTCTGCTACCGCGCGACCAGCTAGTGGGCCGCGAAGTGTTTCGCATGAACGATCGCGTGCGTTCTCTGCTATTGGACGTGCGCCCCGATGCGCGAGGCCCTCAGTTGTATTTGAGCCGCTCATGCCCAGAAATGCTGATTGAATTGTTCAAAATTGAAGTGCCGGAAATCTCTGAAGAAGTGATTGAGATTAAAGGCGCTGCGCGCGACCCAGGTTCGCGCGCTAAAATTGCCGTTAAAACCAATGATGGTCGAATCGATCCAGTTGGTGCTTGCGTCGGTATGCGCGGCTCTCGGGTTCAGGCGGTATCGAATGAGTTAGGCAACGAGCGGGTAGACATTGTGTTGTGGGACGATAACCCCGCGCAATTCGTGATTAATGCCATGTCGCCTGCCGAGATCGAGTCCATCGTGGTGGATGAGGATGCGGGCTCAATGGATGTTGCCGTGGCAGAGGACAATTTAGCGCAAGCCATTGGTCGTGGTGGTCAAAATGTTCGCCTGGCATCTGAATTGACGGGCTGGACCATCAACGTCATGAGTGAAGAAGAGTGGAATTCCAAGCAGCAGGAAGAGTCGGGCAGCATTGTAGAGAGCTTTATGGCCGCTCTGGATGTCGACGAAGAAGTTGCTGAAGTGTTGGTAAACGAAGGTTTTACCACATTGGAAGAAGTGGCCTACGTACCGCTGGAGGAAATGCTGGCCATTGAAGGTTTTGATGAAGATATTGCAGAAGAGCTGCGTGCCCGTGCCAAAGATGCTTTGTTAACGCAAGCGCTTGCTTCTGAAGAGAAGTTGGACACAGAACCTGCAGAAGATCTGCTAACTATGGAAGGGATGGACAAACATCTCGCCTACCTGCTGGCTGCCAATGGTGTCATTACCATGGAAGATCTGGCTGAGCAGTCTGTTGATGACTTGCTTGATATCGAAGGTATGGATGAAGAGCGCGCCGCCGCCCTGATTATGAAAGCACGTGAACCCTGGTTTGCTGACGAGTCAGACAGCGCAG
Source organism: Simiduia sp. (assembly GCF_058345725.1). Classification (NCBI taxonomy): domain Bacteria; kingdom Pseudomonadati; phylum Pseudomonadota; class Gammaproteobacteria; order Cellvibrionales; family Cellvibrionaceae; genus Simiduia; species Simiduia sp. The sequence continues at coordinate 26,354 of NZ_JBTUOC010000100.1, forward strand.
GCGAGCAATAAAACCGAGGAAAGAGAATGGCTGAAGTAACTGTAAGCGAACTCGCCGAATCAGTCGGTGCTCCCGTTGAGCGTCTGCTAAAGCAGATGCAGGAAGCTGGTTTGAAGCACAAGAAGGCTGACGAGTCGGTATCTGATGATGAAAAACAAACCCTGCTGCGCTTTTTGAAAAGCAGTCATGGGGAAGAAGTCACCGAGCCACGCAAAATTACCTTAAAGCGCAAAACCACCACTACCCTGAAAACGGGTTCAGGGGCATCGCGTAAGGTTGTAAATGTAGAAGTGCGTAAGAAGCGTACCTACGTCAAGCGCGACCCGGCAGAGCTGGCCGCCACAGAAGCGGCAGCCGAAGCAGATGTGGCAGCAAAAGCAGAAGCAGAGGCCGCCGCTAAGGCGGCTGCAGAAGCAGAAGCCGCTGCAGCTAAGGCAAAGGCCGAGGCCGAGGCACTCGCAGCTGCTGAAAGCGCGAGTGCGGTAGAGCCAGAAAAAGAAGGCAGTGCGCCTGCCGCCCAGCCGAAAGTGGCTAGCACCCGCGTCGACGACATGGAAGAGCGCCGTCTGGCGGCTTTAGATGCTCGTCGGAAGGCCGATGAAGAAGAGCGCCGCAAAGCGGATGAAGCTGAGGCTAAGCGCAAAGCAGAGGAAGAACTGCGTCAGCAGCGAGCCGATGCAGAGGCAAAGGCCAAGAAAGAAGAAGAGTCAAAAGGCAAGCACGGTCATGCACCTAAAAAGGCGCGCCATGCGGAAGTTGACGATGCAGAAGAAAACGCTAACAAGCACACCAAAAAAGCCGGCCACAGGGCCAGTAAAAAGGTGGCTGCACCCGCCGCACCGAAAAAAGGTGCTCGCATTGATTTGGCGCGTTTGGACGAACTGGAAGATGAACTGGCAACACCGCGTCGTGCACGTGGCTCGCTGAAGCTCAATAACAAACACGGCTTCAAGAAGCCGACGGCGAAGCAAGTGTTGGAAGTTGAACTACCACCGTTAATTACGGTAAACGAATTAGCCTCACGCATGAACATCAAAGCTAATGAGCTCATTAAGCGCATGATGAAAATGGGTGTGATGGCAACATTGAACGACTCACTCGATCAAGAGACTTCTCAGCTAATTGTTGAGGAAATGGGTCATGCCTACAAATTAAAGAGCGACAACGAGCTGGAAGAGGCGCTGGAGCTATCCATTGCGCACGACGGTGAAATGATTAGCCGCGCTCCCGTAGTTACAGTTATGGGTCATGTTGACCATGGTAAAACATCGCTACTGGACTATATTCGCAAAGCTAAAGTAGCTGCTGGCGAAGCAGGTGGAATTACCCAGCACATTGGTGCCTACCGCGTAAAAACAGGTTTGGGTGAAATTACCTTCCTGGATACGCCCGGTCACGCCGCCTTCACGGCAATGCGTGCCCGTGGTGCACAGGCAACCGACGTTGTGATTCTGGTTGTTGCAGCCGACGATGGCGTGATGCCTCAAACCATTGAGGCCATTCAGCACTCGAAAGCCGCAGGTGTGCCAATTGTTGTCGCCATAAACAAGTGTGATAAAGAAGCTGCCGATCCCGATCGCGTGAAGAACGAGTTGGTTCAACACGAAGTAATTCCAGAGGATTGGGGTGGCGATACGCAATTCATCGAGGTGTCGGCCCATACCGGCGACGGCGTTGATGCACTGTTAGAAGCCATTTCGCTGCAGGCAGAGATTCTTGAGCTGGTTGCGCCCGTGGATGTGCCGGCGAAAGGTGTTGTGGTTGAATCGCGTGTTGATAAAGGCCGCGGCGCCATCGCCACAGTTCTGGTTCAGCAGGGCACGCTGAAGCGCGGCGATATGCTGCTGGCTGGCCAGGCCTACGGCCGCGTTCGCGCAATGGTGAACGAACAGGGCTCCACTGTTAAAGAGGCGGGTCCTTCAACGCCGGTTGAAATTCTTGGCTTGAACAATGCACCCGGCGCTGGTGAAGATTTTGCGGTTGTGCCTGACGAGCGCAAGGCTCGTGAAGTTGCCGAGCACCGTGCAGAAAAAGAGCGCAGCGAGAAATTGATGCGTCAGCAGGCGGCCAAGTTGGAAAACATGTTCGCCAATATGGGCAGCGAAGAAAAGAAAGTGCTGTCTATGGTAGTTAAGGCAGACGTGCGCGGCTCGCTGGAAGCAATTTTGAGCTCGTTAGCAGATATAGGCAACGATGAAGTCGAAGTGAATGTAGTGTCCTCTGGCGTAGGTGGTATCACCGAAAGTGATGTGAACCTGGCCTTGGCTACCGGCGCTATCGTTGTGGGCTTTAATGTACGCGCCGATGCAAGTACGCGTCGTCTGGCTGAAGCTGAGTCAGTCGAGATTCGTTACTACAGCATCATTTATCAGCTGTTAGACGAAGTGCGTGCTGCACTGGCTGGTATGTTGTCGCCCGAGCGTGTTGAAGAGATTGTGGGTATTGCCGACGTGCGCGAAGTTTTCCGCTCACCCAAGTTTGGTCAGGTTGCCGGCTGTATGGTGACGGAGGGTACGGTTTATCGCAATAAACCCATCCGTGTATTGCGTGACAACGTGGTAATTTTTGAAGGCGAATTGGAATCCCTGCGTCGCTTTAAAGACGACGTCAAAGAAGTTCGCAACGGTATGGAATGTGGTATCGGTGTGAAGAACTACGACGTTAAAGTAGGTGATCAGATCGAAGTCTTCGACGTGAAAGAGGTTGCGAGAGAGCTTTAACGAGCTCTCTTTGCCGAGGCAATTATATGGCACGTGAATTTAAACGTACCGATCGGGTCGCAGATGCTCTGCAACGCTCAGTGTCGCAGTTTATTCAGCATGAAATTCGAGACCCGCGCATAGGCATGGTTAACGTTAATGATGTCAACGTTACCCGGGATTTTGCCTACGCAAAAATCTTTGTCACATTCGTCGACCGGGAGACGGAAGAAGAATGTGAGGCTGCGCTGGCGGTACTGAATAAGGCCGCCGGATTTTTGCGCACCTTAGTTGCCAAGGATATGGACTTGCGCACAACGCCGAGACTGCAGTTCGTTTACGATAAAACCACAGTGCGCGGCAATAAGTTGGCGAGCCTAATCGAGCGTGCAGTCGCAGACGATCAGGCCAAGCACACCGACGAAGATACTGAGTAACGCATACCCCGATGGCCAGAAAACCCAAAGGTCGCCCAATCAGCGGCGTGCTTGTTTTGAATAAACCCGGCGGTATGAGCTCTAATGCGGCGCTGCAAAAAGCTAAGCGTCTTTTTTATGCTGCTAAAGCGGGGCATACGGGCAGCTTAGACCCACTGGCAACGGGAGTTCTACCGCTGTGTTTTGGTGACTCCACAAAGTTCTCCCAGTTTTTACTGAACGCCAACAAAGGCTATACCAGTACGTTTCGCCTGGGTGAGCGCACCGATACCAGCGATTCCGATGGCGAGATCTTAGAAACCTTTGATGCCAGTGCCGTGACTGAAGCGCAGGTGGCGCAAGCTTTGGCGGCCTTTAAGGGTGAAATTAGCCAAGTGCCCTCTATGTTTTCGGCATTGAAAAAGGATGGTCAGCCACTCTACAAATTGGCCCGCCAAGGCATTGAAGTGGAGCGTGAGGCGCGCCAAGTGACAGTCTATGCCATTGAATTACTGGCCTTTAGGCCCGGAAAAGTTGCCGAAGCCGAGGTGAGCGTAAGCTGTTCCAAAGGCACTTATATTCGCAGCATTGCCGAAGATTTAGGCGCCGCATTGGGAGTAGGTGCCCACGTGGCGAAGCTGCACCGGACACAGGCCGGGCCATTTACTGATACACAAGCAGTGACTCTGGAGCAATTGGCGTCGCTGTGCGACGACAGTGGGCCAGACGCCCTGGACTCGCTCTTGCTACCCGTAGACGCTCCGGTTGCCGATCTACCGGCACTGGCGCTTCCGGAGGCCACCGCCTACTATTTTCGGCAGGGCAACCCGGTCATGGATACGCGGGCCTTTGCCTTAGGTAATGAAGGTGATATGGTGCGTGTCTTTGATCAAACTGGTGGTTTTTTAGGCATTGGCACCCTGGCAGATGACGGCAGGGTGGCGCCAAAACGGCTAGTGGCAACGAATTCGGGTGGCTAAAGCCATCGAATAGCCCCGAAGGGGCGCAGACCTGTCTGTAAATATGCGCGGGCAGGCCTTTTATAACCGGTTGTTATATCTCTGCGGAGGTGGGCAACTTGCATATTAATTTGTAAAGGTGAATGACATGGCACTCAGTGCACAAGAAAAAGCGGAAATCGTTAAAGGCTTCCAGCAGGCTGAAGGCGACACAGGTTCTCCAGAAGTTCAGGTAGCGCTGTTGACGCACAATATCAACAAGCTGCAGGGTCACTTTGCAGAGAACAAAAAGGACCACCACTCACGTCGTGGTTTGATCCGTATGGTAAACCAGCGTCGTAAGCTGCTGGACTACCTGAAGGGTAAAAACGCTGAGCGTTACACTGCCCTGATTCAGAAACTCGGCCTGCGTCGCTAAGTTTCGGTGCCCGCGCAAGCGGGCGCTTTTTTATGCGCAGAAAGGATAGGCTTGGCGCGGCGGGATGCCGCCAGCTGAGTAGATATATCGGCGAGTGCGCCTGTGCCAATAGACACGGCAGCCCACCCAGTCGTGGGCCTAAATAGTAGGGCAGGATGCCTGGAATTAGCCGCCTTGTAACAAGAGTCAGCCATGAAAGCAGGCTCGATAATTGTACCAAGCGATGTGTTGCACAGCGTTAAGCTAGGCACACCGACGAGCTGTATCGATGGCATGCCAGAGACTAGACGATGCCGCGATTGCTCTCGCACAGATTTACGACTTGGCGGCAGTTTGCTGAGTCTAACGTTTGATCATTTAACAGAATTAATTGAAAGCAAAGAGAAAAGGACGATATAAGTGAATCCTGTAATTAAATCGTTTCAATATGGAAACCAAACTGTCACCTTAGAAACCGGTCGCGTTGCTCGTCAGGCGAACGGCGCTGTTATTGCGAGCATTGGTGATACTTCCGTTTTATGTACTGTTGTTGGCGCGCGCGAAGCGAAAGACGGCCAAGACTTTTTCCCCTTGTCTGTACACTACATTGAAAAGGCCTACGCGGCCGGTAAGATTCCAGGTGGCTTCTTCAAGCGCGAAGGCCGCCCAAGTGAAAAAGAAACGCTGACCTCTCGTCTGATCGACCGCCCTATTCGTCCGCTATTCCCGAATGGCTTTAAAAACGAAGTGCAGGTGGTTTGCACCGTGTTGTCTGCCAACAATGATGTCGATCCCGATATCTGCGCAATGATCGGCACCTCTGCGGCGCTGTCTATTTCCGGTATTCCCTTTGCGGGCCCCATCGGTGCTGCGCGTGTGGGTTACACTCAAGCCGACGGCTATATTCTCAACCCCACTTACACAGCGCTGAAAACTTCAGAGCTGGATATGGTGGTTGCCGGTACTAAAGATGCCGTGCTGATGGTGGAGTCTGAAGCTAACGAGCTGCCTGAAGACATTATGTTGGGTGCCGTGCTTTACGCACACCAGGAGCTGCAGGCCGTTGTTCAGGCAGTAACCGATTTGGCCCGCGATACCGCTAAGCCTACGTGGGATTGGTCTGCACCTGCCGAGAATGCCGACCTGAAAGCGGCGTTGGTTAAAGGTTTTGAAGACTCTATTGGTGTGGCTTACCGCATCACTGACAAAGCCAAGCGCTACGATCGTCTGAACGAATTGCGCACTCAAGCGATTGCCGAGCTGGTTGACGAAGAAGCTGGCGTCACAAAAGAAAATGTACGCGAAGCCTTTGGTAAGCTAGAGAAAAACATTGTGCGCACGCGCGTTGTTGCCGGCGAGCCTCGCATCGACGGTCGCGACAACAAAACCGTTCGCGGAATTGACGTAGAGGTGGGTGTACTGCCTAAAGCGCACGGCTCTGCCCTGTTTACTCGCGGTGAAACACAGGCATTGGTTGTTGCGACGCTGGGTTCTGCACGCGACGCGCAGATTATCGATGCACTGGAAGGCGAGCGTAAAGACCCCTTTATGCTGCACTACAACTTCCCTCCCTATTCAGTAGGCGAGTGTGGTCGTATGGGCGCAACCGGTCGTCGCGAAATTGGTCACGGCCGTTTAGCGCGCCGCGGTGTTGCAGCCATGCTGCCCGACATGAACGACTTTCCCTACAGCCTGCGGGTGGTAAGCGAAATCACCGAATCTAACGGTTCATCCTCCATGGCCTCTGTCTGTGGCACCAGCTTGGCGTTGATGGATGCCGGCGTACCTTTGAAAGCACCTGTGGCCGGTATTGCCATGGGCCTGGTGAAAGAAGCCAACGGTTTTGCGGTACTGACTGATATCCTGGGTGACGAAGACCACCTGGGTGACATGGACTTCAAAGTCGCGGGTACCTCTAACGGTGTTACGGCACTGCAGATGGATATCAAAATTGAGGGTATCACCGAAGAAATTATGGAAATTGCTCTCGAGCAGGCATTGCATGCGCGTTTGCACATCCTGGCGGAAATGAACAAGATCATTTCTAAGCCACGCGGTGAAATCTCCGACAATGCCCCGCGCTTTGAAGTAATCAAAATTGATCCCGATAAGATTCGCGACATCATCGGTAAGGGCGGTGCAGTGATCCGCTCCATGACCGAAGAAACCGGTGCCTCTATCGATATCGAAGACGACGGTACCGTGCGTATATTCGGCGCCAACGGCGACGTGATTCGCGCAGTTCTGGATCGCATTGGCGCAATCACGGCGGAAGCTGAAATTGGCGCTATTTACGAAGGGACCG
>NZ_JBTUOC010000101.1:0-8948 GCF_058345725.1 Simiduia sp.
ATCGCTTTGAAGACATGGCCACCGCCTCGCCGACAACGCCGCGTGCGCTCGGTGCCGGCACCGAGCTCACGCGGACTGATGGCGGACTGACAACGCATCGGCGTTATATTTGCATTAATTCGCTTCAGAATTCGATAGCAACCGCGAGGCGCCAATGCAACACAGCTACCACAACTTTCTTACCCAACATCGACTGCCAGCAGAATACCTAAGCTGGGCTCGACGCCATTTTAAACCGGTGCTCAAGTCGCTGAGTCAGCAACCGGGGTTGCGCGTGCTGGGTATCAACGGCTGCCAGGGGTCGGGCAAATCCACGCTGGCGGCCTACCTGCAAGTGGCACTGGCAGTGGAGCACGGCCTGCACGCCGTATGCCTGTCGATGGATGACTTTTACCACACGCGCCAACATCGCTTGCAGCTGGCCTTAGATATCCACCCTTTGCTGGCCACCCGCGGCGTGCCCGGCACCCACGATGTGGCGCTCGCGCTGCACACCCTGGCGGCGCTGCTGGCCGGTCGCCCTGTGCGCCTGCCGCAATTTGATAAGGCCAGGGACGACCGCGCGCCCGAGCACCAGTGGCCGCGTATTGAGGGTAAAGTTGACATCATTTTGCTCGAGGGCTGGTGTCTCGGCGCCGCGCCGGAACCGCTATCGGCACTGGCGCGGCCCGTCAATACGCTCGAGGCCACCGAAGACGCACAGGGGGTTTGGCGAGCAGCCGCCAATCGCGCACTTGCCGGCGACTATCAGACCTGGTTTGCACAAGTGCAGTGCTGGCTCATGCTTAAAGCGCCCGCGTTTGACGCGGTACTGCAGTGGCGGTGGCAACAGGAACAGAAGCTGGCTGAGAAGTTGCATATACAGCCTGACAAACCCATCCAAGATGGCCAAGCACTGCAAGGCTTGATGGACTACGCGCAAACCGAACGCTTTGTCCAACACTATCAACGGATAACAGAGCACTTGCTAGCCACTCTTCCTGCCAAGGCGAACTTTCTTTATGAGCTCGACTACCATCGACACATTATCCGCGAACACATCAACGCCCCCTGAACCCAGCGCCCCCGAATACCTGCTGTTTACCGATTTAGACGGCACACTGCTCGATCACTACACCTATAACTACGCACCGGCGATGCCAATGCTTCGGCAGTTGAAAGCGCTGCGCATTCCATTGATCTGCAACACCAGTAAAACCTTTGCAGAGCTGCTGCCACTGCGGGAGCAGTTAAACAACCACGCGCCCTTTATTACCGAAAATGGCGCCGGGGTGTACCTGCCATTGCATTTCGCCAATGAAAGTACACTCAAGACTTTGGGCAATCCCTGCTTGCAAAAAGGCTACTGGCGCTTTGGCCTCAGCCAGCCCAGGCGCTATTGGCAAACACTGCTGCGCGAATCTACAAAATCCTTTCACGGTTTATTTTGCAGTTTTCAGCAAATGGGCGATGCCGGCATTGCACAAATCACCGGCTTAAGCCTGGCCGACGCCAAACTTGCTAACCAGCGCGAGTTTTCCGAACCGCTACTCTGGCTCGGTGATACCGACAGCAAGCAGGCATTCATTGCTCACATGCACCAGCTTGGTGCAAATGTGCAGGAAGGCGGTCGTTTTTTGCACATTGTCGGCGATAGCGACAAGGGCAAGGCGTTGCGCTGGTTACACCGGGCCTACACTCGCACCAGCGGAAGTACTATGCGCACAATTGCCGCCGGCGACGGCGCTAACGATGTCCCCATGCTGGAGGCTGCAGACTATGCGCTGATTGTCACCTCGCCGGTAAATCCCGCGCCGGTACTGCGCAACCAACCGCACGTGCACATCAGCCCGCAACACGGGCCCGCAGGCTGGGCTCAAGGCATCGACAGCATTTTGAATTCATTGTCATCCTGACTAGACTCCCGCAGGTTGGCCGCGATATTGCAACAGCGAAAGCAACCTCGCGAATATTGGAGCAGTCACATGGCCGACTTTTATCAAAACGGCATCATTACCACACTACACAATCTCACCCGCCGCCCCGTCGAAGAATTGGACGACGAGTTACTTGCCTTTTCCAAGCAGCGCCCGCTTGGCTTGATATTGCCGTCGCTGTATTCCGAACTGGAAGGGCCCGCGCTGCCCAATATTGTCAAGGAACTCACCCAGGTGCCCTACCTGTCGGAAATTGTGATTGGCCTCGATCGCGCCACAGAGGAACAATACCGAGCGGCCATTCAATTTTTTAGCGAATTGCCGCAGCACCATCGCGTCTTGTGGAATGATGGCCCGGCACTGCGCGCACTGGACAGCGAACTACTGCGCATGGGGCTCGCGCCCTCACAGCCCGGCAAAGGCCGTAACGTTTGGTACTGCATTGGCTACAGTCTGGCCACGAATCGCTCCCAGTCCATCGCGCTGCACGACTGTGACATTCTGACCTATTCGCGCGAGCTACTCGCGCGCCTGATTTATCCTGTGGCAAACCCGCAATTCAATTACATGTTTTGCAAGGGCTACTACGCACGAGTTGCCGAGGGCAAACTAAATGGGCGCGTATCGCGCCTGCTGGTAACACCCCTGGTGCGCTCGCTGAAAAAAATATTCGGCGAGATGGATTACCTGCAGTACATGGACACCTTTCGCTACGCCTTGGCCGGCGAGTTTTCGTTTCGGCGCGATGTACTGAACGACATTCGCATTCCCAGCGATTGGGGGCTCGAAATTGGTGTGCTCTCGGAAATGTACCGCAACAATTCCACCAACCGCCTGTGCCAGGTGGATATTGCCGACACTTACGATCACAAGCATCAAAATCTCTCGGCCAATAACGATCAAGGCGGGCTATCAAAAATGTCCATCGATATCTCTAAGGCACTGTTTAGAAAACTCGCCACCCAGGGAAAAACATTCAATACGGAAACCTTTCGCTCCATTAAGGCCACCTATTATCGAATGGCGCTGGATCTCATTGAAACCTTTCACAATGACGCCATCATGAACGGCCTTAAACTCGACATCCACAACGAGGAAAAAGCGGTTGAACTGTTTGCCAAGAACATCATGAAGGCCGGAGAATCATTTCTAGACAATCCCATGGAAGCGCCCTTTATTCCCAGCTGGAATCGCGTCATCAGCGCCATGCCCGATGTATTAACGCGCTTAAAAGACGCAGTCGAAGAAGACAATAAACGTTTTTCATAGGAGGTCTTGGTATGGATGCAACTGCACACCTGCAACAACGTCTGGCCGATCACCTACAGCGTATTTATCAGCAGGTACAACCCAATTTGGATATTCTGCACTGGTGCCAGCAACTTATCCGGGCCATGCATATTGAGGAGCCGCGCGACATCGACCCCTACGCAAATCGGTGGAATCAATCCGATACCATTGTCATTACCTATGGCGACACCCTCTTAGCGCCCACCGAAAAACCCCTGGCATGCTTAAAAAAGTTTCTCGACACTCGCCTTGCCGGTGTAATTAACAGTGTCCACATTTTGCCGTTTTGCCCATACAGTTCAGACGACGGTTTTTCGGTAATGGACTATTCAACCATTAATCCGGCGCTGGGCGACTGGCCGGATATACAGGCTATTGCGCAAAATTACCGGCTAATGGCGGACCTAGTTATTAATCACTGTTCGGCGCGCAGCCTATGGTTTGACAATTTTGTGAAACAACAAGGACCTGGCAAAGACTACTTTTTTACCGCCAGCCCCCAGGCCGATGTGCGGCAGGTGGTGCGCCCCAGAACCAACGATTTGCTGCAAGCCGTCGAAACGGCACAGGGTGTGCGCTACGTATGGTGCACGTTCAGTCCAGATCAGGTAGACCTAGACTTCAGAAATCCTGAGGTGCTATTGCAGTTTGTGCGCATTGTGCGCCAGTACCTGGATATGGGGGTACGCATATTTCGGCTCGATGCTATCGCTTTTTTATGGAAAGTCCCTGGAACCTCTTGCATAAACTTGCCGGAAACACACGAAGTGGTGCGCTTACTGCGCGCGCTGATCGAACAGGCCGCACCCGACGCCATCATCATTACTGAAACCAATATCCCCAACCAAGAAAACCTCACGTACTTTGGCAACAATAACGAAGCCCACTGGATCTATAACTTTTCGCTACCACCGCTGTTAGTGCACGCATTGCTGACGGGCAACAGCAGCCATCTCAAGCGCTGGATGATGACCATGCCGCCAGCGCGCAACGGCACAACTTATTTTAATTTTATCGCCAGCCACGACGGGATTGGTTTGCGTCCCGTTGAAGGACTGCTAACGGATGCAGAGATCAATCAACTCACGCAAACTCTGGAAGCCTTTGGCGGACGTATTTCCCGCCGCGCCCTGGACAATGGCGAAACCCGAGCCTACGAGGCCAACATTGCACTTTACGACGCCCTCAAAGGTACGGTGGCCGGCCCAGACAACTTTAATTTTGAACGGTTTATCTGTGCCCATGCCATCATGTTGGGACTCGAAGGTGTGCCGGCCTTTTACATTCACAGTTTGCTGGCCACAGGTAACGATTACGCGCGCATGGCCCACAGTGGGCACAACCGCGCCATCAATCGAAAACAATGGCAAATAACAGAGCTGGAGAACTTGTTGTCAGATTCAAACAGCCAACACTGCCGGGTTTTTGAAGAGTTACAACGGCTGATTGGGATTCGCGCTTTGCAGGCGGCTTTTCACCCCAATGCCACGCAATTTACCTTGCACTTGGGTGACACGGTATTCGCCTTCTGGCGTCAAAGCCAAGACCGCCAACAGAATATTTTCTGTATTAGCAACCTGGATAATCAAACCGTGCAGATACCGCTTTCGGCAGTTAATTTAGTGTGCACCGATCAATGGTGGGATCTAATCGGGGACACCCAAATAGACACGGAGGCCGAGACACTGTCGCTGCCCCCCTATCAAACCTGCTGGCTCAGCAATCAAAAAAGTTGACGCTCGCCCTGCTCGTCCTGAATGAAGGTGGTTAACCCCAGCTCACTTAGCTTGGCAAGGAACGGCTTGGGCGGCAGCTCTTCCACATTGACCATGGTCGACACGTCCCAGGTGCCATCGGCAATCAATAGGGCGGCGGCTACCGCCGGTACACCGGCTGTATAGGAAATGGCCTGACTTTCCACCTCGGCGTAATTTTCGGCGTGGTCGCATATGTTGTAAATAAACACTTCTTTTTCAACACCGTCTTTAACGCCTTTGATTAGATCGCCGATGCAGGTTTTGCCGGTGTAGGCCGGCGCCAGCGACGCGGGGTCCGGCAGTACAGCTTTCACAACCTTCAAGGGCACAACCGATTGACCCTCGGCGGTGACCACAGGCTTTTCCGACAACAAGCCGAGGTTTTTTAGCACCGTAAATACATTGATGTAGTGTTCGCCGAAACCCATCCAGAAGCGTACATTGGGCACATCCAGATTCTGGCTTAAGGAGTGAATTTCGTCGTGCCCAGTCAGGTAGAGCGACTGCTCGCCAACCACAGGAAAATCCCGCGTGAGCTTTTTCTCAAACATCTGATTGGCGGTCCACTGCCGATTTTGCCAAGTCCACACCTGCCCGGTAAATTCGCGAAAATTGATTTCCGGATCAAAATTGGTGGCAAAGTATTTGCCGTGGCTACCGGCATTTACGTCGAGGATATCGATTGCGTCAACGCGGTCAAAATAGTCTGCACAGGCGAGTGCGGCATAGGCGTTCACCACGCCTGGATCAAAGCCAGCACCTAAGATGGCCGTCACGCCTTTCTCGGCGCAGGCCTGCTTGTGCTTCCACTCGTAGTTTGCATACCAGGGCGGGGTTTCGCAGATTTTGTCGGGATCTTCGTGAATTGCGGTATCCAAATAGGCCACGCCCGCTTCAATACACGCTTTGAGCACGCTTTGATTGACAAAGCTCGAACCCAGATTTAACACCATGGACACACCCGTGGACTGAATCAGCGCAACCAGGGCATCGATATTCAGTGCATCCACCGCGTGGGCCTGTAAAACGCCAGGCGTATTCAAGCTGCCTTTGCGCTCGATACTTTCAATAATGGCGTGACATTTCGCCACATTGCGCGACGCAATATGAATATCGCCTAGTATTTCGTTGTATTGCGCACACTTGTGCGCCACCACTTTAGCGACACCACCAGCACCCACTATGAGCACGTTTCTCTTCGTCATTATCAACTCCTCTCGCGGTAATGCCGCGCTTACTGCTTATTGATTGCCAAAGCTCGCCACATAGTCGTCAAAGCCATAGGATTGCACCTGCTCAAAATCGCCCGACAACCGTTTCACCACTATGTGCGGCATGGTCAGACCGTTAAACCAGTTTTTCTTGACCATGGTATAGCCCGCCACATCCTGCACGCTAAGTCTGTCGCCCACGCGCAGGGGTTGCTCAAACTGAAACTCGCCAAAGATATCGCCTGCCAAGCAGGATTTACCGCACACCATATAGCTGTGTGGCCCCGTGCTTACCAGCTTGGCCGGCAACCGATAAATCAGCAGGTCCAGCATGTGCGCTTCTATAGAGCTGTCGACGATGGCGATATCTTTTTCGTTGTGAATGACATCCAGCACTGTCACCTCCAGGGTGGCGCACTGGGTAATAGAGGCTTCACCTGGCTCTAAATACACCTGCACATTAAAGGTATCAGCGAAAGCTTTCAGGCGCGTACAAAATTCCGCCAAGGGATAATCTTCGCCCGTAAAATGAATGCCGCCACCTAAACTTACCCATTCCACCTGATGTAATAACTCGCCATAGGTGTGCTCAATTTGGTCTAGCATGCGAGAGAAAAGCGCGAGATCACTATTTTCACAGTTGTTGTGAAACATGAAGCCAGATATTTGATCGATGACGGCAGCGATTTTTTGGGGATCACTTTCCCCCAGACGACTGAAAGGTCGCGCCGGATCGGCCAATAGGTAGTCGGAACTACTCACGCGCGGGTTGACCCGCAAGCCGCGCACATGGCCCCGCGACTGGGTTTCAAAGCGCGCGAGTTGAGCCAGGGAGTTAAAAATAATTTTATCGGAATGCGCCAACACCTCGGCCATTTCGTGGTCTGCCCAGGCAACACTGTAGGCGTGCGTTTCACCGGGAAATTTCTGCCGGCCCAGCTTCACTTCGTACAAGCTGGAGGAGGTAGTGCCCGCCATATAGCCCTGCATCAGTTCAAAAACCGGCCAGGTAGCAAAACACTTCAACGCCAGCAGGCATTTTGCGCCAGAATGCTGTGCAACAAATGCCATTTTTTCCATATTTTTAAGCAGCGCTGCCTCATCAATTTGGTAATAAGGCGTATTAAATGTTGCCATGGTGCCAAAGCCCTTTTTCGCTGAAGGATACCTGCGGCGCGCGCGGGCGGCGGATTCTATCGCCATTACGCAAAGCGTGTAAACCAATGATTTATGAGACTTTTTTGCGAATTATTCTTCGGTTAATGCCGAATAATAATTCCGTTTATAAGGGGATTGGGGGCAAATTTTATTGCGCCACTGCGCGCGCCTGGCGTGCGAGATTTGTGTACACGATTGTGCGCGGGGTACGGGGGTCCCTATGGGCAGCTAAGCGCGCTGGGAGCAGCACCAGGCCCGAAGCGCTTCGTTTAATTTAGAGACGCAGCCGCACCACCGGTGCGCGCAGCGCTGGACGATGGATTGCGGCAAGGAGAATTGCCCTAGGTATGCCAAGTTACCCACGAAAAGTAGACACCCTGTATAGTTATATTTGACTGATATGGAGGTGTCGAATGACACGCAAAAAACACCAGCATTACACCGAAGAGTTTCGAAAAGAAGCGGTAAAGCGCTCTGAGCAGCCGGGCGTTACCCAGGCTCAGGTGGCCAAAGAGTTGGGGATCAGTGCTCAGCAGATCTCAAACTGGAAGCGCCAGTTCACTCGCTTGTCAGACAAGCAATTTAATACGGTTGATGGTGTGGACTATTCCAAGCAGGAGAGCGAGGAGCTCCGTAAGTTGAAACGCGAAAATAAGCGTCTACGAGAGGAGATGGAATTCTTAAAAAAGGTTTCTGCGTACTTCGCGAAAGGCCAAGAGTGAAGTACGAGCTGATAGAACAGCATGCCGATCAATATGATATACGATTGATGTGTCGAGTGTTGGATGTCCACCCATCAGGCTTTTATCGCTGGAGGAATTGTCCATCTAGCCCGAGAGAGCAGCGGCGAGACCAGATCACTACCTTGGTTAGAGATACCTACGAAGAGTTTGAGGCCGCTTATGGCGCCCCCAGAATCGCACGGGAGCTTAACGAGCAAGGGTATAAGTGTTCGGTCAACTATATTGCCAGAATCATGCAGGAGCAGCGGATAGTCGCCCGTAACGGGAAGGCTTTCAATTATGGCGGGCATGCTTTGACGATGCATAACGTCGCAGATAACCTGCTGTGGCGCGACTTCACTACAGAGAGACCGAATCAGAAGTGGGTAACGGATATCACCTATATCTGGGTTGAAAATCAATGGTTGTACTTGGCAACGGTAATGGATCTTTACTCCCGCAAAATCATTGGCTGGAGCTTCGATGAGAGTATGACAGTAGAGTTGATTACCGAGGCGATGCAAATGGCGATTGATGCCCGAGGTGTAAGCCCAGGCCTTATCGTTCATTCTGACCGTGGAACCCAATACCGATCGAACGAGTATGTAGGGTACCTTGAGCGACACGGTATAAAGCGTAGCATGAGCCGAAAAGGTAACTGCTGGGACAATGCGGTGATGGAGTCATTTTACGCTCGGTTAAAGGTAGAGCTGATCTACGCCAAGAACTACCAGTCGATAGAGGCCGCACGTTCAGGTATATTTAGCTACATTGAAATATTTTATAACCGCAAGAGAAGGCATTCTGCAAACGACGGGGTTAGCCCTGTTGAGTTTGAGGAGAGGGCAGCGATTGCTGCATAATTGGAGTGTCTACTTTTTGTGGGGAACACCA